>JAWLET010000138.1:0-6949 GCA_041685955.1 Desulfobacteraceae bacterium
ATGGCCTATGATGTGATCATCAACCGTAAAGGCATCCGGTTACATCGCCCGCTTGAGGTATCCATGTAGGTCTTATCTCGCAGAGAAACCTTTAGTAGACCCATAAGGAGGCAAATGTGGAAATGAACGCAATCTCACTAACGGGGTGTTTCCCGCCCATTGCCACCCCCTTTGATGCAAAGGACCAGGTGGACCATGAAGAGTTGACCCGTAATTTGGAGAAGTGGCAGAAGACCCCGCTCAGAGGGTTTGCGGTGCTGGGATCCAACGGTGAAGCCGTGCTTTTAGAAGAGGCGGAAAAAGTGGCGGTCTGGCAGACGGCCCGAGCGGTCATCGATGCCGATCATCTCTTCATTGCCGGAACCGGATGTGAATCCACCCGTGCCACCCTGGATCTCACCGAGAAGGCGGCCCGGGTGGGTGCGGACGCGGCCATGGTGGTCACCCCCCACTATTACCGGGGAAGGATGACTCACGAGGCCCTGGTGCACCATTATACCATCATTGCAGATCATTCACCTGTCCCTGTTATCCTGTACAATGTTCCGGCCTCCACGGGTGTGGATCTACGTGCCGAGACCATTATCGCCCTTTCCCGGCATCCCAATATCATGGGACTCAAGGAAAGCTCCGGCAACGTCATCAAGATCGGTCAGGTATGTGCTGCTGCTGAGTCGGATTTTCAGGTCCTGGCAGGCTCGGGGAGCTTTCTGCTGCCCGCCCTGAGCGTGGGCGCCGTAGGCGGGATCATGGCCCTGGCCTCTGTGGCCCCGTATCCGGTGGATGACATCGTCCAACAGGTGAAGCAGGGCGCACTTGAGAAGGCCAAAAAGATTCAGCTGAAGCTCATCAATGCCAACGCGGCGGTCACGTCCCGATTCGGCATTCCCGGGCTCAAGGCCGCCATGGAAATGATCGGCATGTACGGAGGACCGGTTCGCGCTCCCCTGCTTCCCCTGACCGAGACAGAGAGAGAAACCCTCAAAAAAATACTGGAGGAAGCAGGGATTCTATAGGGTGGGGTCTCACGATTCATCGGTCCCTTCAGAGGGGCTCTTCAAGGGGCGTACCGAAAGAATAGGGCAGGGGGCCTGACGTGCCACCCGGTCCGTGGTTGAGCCCACGAACAGGGTTTCCATCAGGCTGTGGCCTCGAACCCCCATGACCACCAGTTCCATATCGTTCACCACTGCGTATTTGGTGAGTTCTTCATGGGGCCTGCCGGCCAGGAGCACGGTTTTGGGCGTACACCAGTACCTGGCTTCATCAGAAACCATTTGGTCCAGGCGTTCCTCCAAAACCGCATGAAGACCCGGGCGATCCGATTTTTCCGTGGTTTTCCCCGACTTGAGAGAATCTTTGTACGTGGGGGGTTCAATGACATGGATCAGGTGCAGCTCGGACTGAAATTCCTGGGCCAGGCCCAGACCATATTCAAAGGCCAGATCCGAATCCGGCGAAAAATCACATCCCACCAGGATCCGTTTGGGCGTAAAGGTATTTATATTGTTTTTCGAATGTTGCTTCCCATTGGGAACAATTAACAGCGGGCAGGGCAGGATTCCCATGAGTCGACCGGTTACAGAACCTAACACGAGCCGTTTGAAACCGGCCCGGGCATGGGTGGCCGATATGACCAGATCCACCTGCCTCTCCTCAGCTATTGTTGCGATTTCATCCGGGGCGTGACCAATCTTGACCAGGGGCTCCCAAATGATGGGTGTCTGCCCCATCAATTCATTGAGATGTGCATAGGCGAATTCCTCGATGCGATTTTGCTGATCGAGGGGGCTTATGGTTCCCTCGCCGTACACATGCCCCGCAGTCAGATCGATTACATGGCACATCAGAAGTTCTGAATCGAACTCCCTTGCCAGGGCGATACTGTAGCGTACCGCATAATCCGACAGCTCCGATAAATCCGTGGCACACAAAACCTTTTTCAATTGGATTTTCATGGCCGTACCTCCTGTACTTTTTGAGTTAAAAAGCAGTTGGGCACCATGATGCGTGCGGCATTTGCTTCCGGGTGAGCACCAGAAATTCTTTTTCGAGTTCTTTTAAGATATGGTGGGCATCATTCTGCCCGCCCGAGCCTTTGGTGTCAAGAATAAAACCCTGATATCACGGCAAGTCACCTTATAAAGTGTGAAACCCTGGGGAAAGGCACATTTAGGACCTTTGTTTGCAATTTCTACGCAAAAAAGCGAAGATGTTTTGTCCAGATTAACCCTTTAGATTTATGAGAGATAAAGGTGTCCCCGCTCAGGCGGGATCTTCGACAGGTGTCAGGACTTGTTTTTTGTTGAAGCGTGTCGAAGATCCCGCCTGAAGAGAAGCGGAAGCGGGTAACACTGGCCACTCATTTGGTTGCGACCCAAGGCCTGCATTGGGTAATTATTTATCTTTTTGCCGGAGTGATGATGACGTGGGTTTCCTGGTTTTCCACCACAGAAGACAGCCGCTGATGCCAAAAATGATGCAAAGCCCCATGAGAGCCTTTGCGGGTTTGGAAATGGCGTTCCGGGTGGGCGCGTCGGTCTGGATTTGGCCGCTTTGAAGGAATTTTTCGTCCACAGGCACCACCAGGGTGAGACGGTGCCCGATGCCGTCGTCCACAATGACTTCCCAGTCGCCGGGCCCATCCGGGAAGAAACAGAATCGACCGTTTCGATCGGTCCGGCCGGTCTGAAAATCCAATCCGCCCTCAGGGGGGCGGATAATGGTTTGGACATAACTCATGGGCTCGTCCGTATCATACCGGGCGGTGATGACCATGCCGCCTGTAAAAATATCTCCTTTGACCCCGTGGGCCGGAAGCGGCACAGGCATCAACAGGATCAGGGTCAGGATCATGAGTTGGCTGTATCTCAGACAGTTTTGCATTATTCCACTCTGAACGTCATAGTAGCATTATACTTATGGGTGTCACATTCTGTTTTATCAGGATAAGGGGTTTCATGGGTCACAGAAACAAACCATTCACCCTTTTGCGCGAGTTTGATGCGGGCCACTCCGTTTACATCGGCGTGAAGGGTCTGGGCAAAGGTGTGGGGCTGATCTGAAAACCCGGCATAGGTGGCATGAACTTTTGCTTCGGCCAGGGGCTTGCCCTTAAACAGTACCTGGGCCGCCAATTCACTGCCTTTTTTCAACCCGAAGGGGCTTTCCAGGGGCAAAATCTCTAAGGGATCGCCCACGGCCTGAATCTGCACTTTTGTATTTTTTCCCGCACAAACAAACGTCTTTCCCCGAAGGTCGTAATGAAAACAGGAGAGCGCCTGTTTAAACTGATTTTTGGGTCCCATTTTGTATCCTTGGGAGGTTTTGCTCAGAAAACCAGGATGCACAGTGGCGGAGATGGTATGCACGCCGGGTTGAGGCGGGATCCACTGAAAGGTGGTGTTGGAGAGTGGTTTCAAGGGGATCTTTTGGCCGTCAGGACCCAGGGCGAAAATCTGGTTCAGCATCCCCTTCTTGATCTCCGAGTCGGTGGGAAACTTGTGTCCCCACCCCAATTCAAGGATTACGGGTTTTCCCACTTCAGTGTGACGGTCATCCACATTGAACCACAAAGAGTGGGCCCAGACCGGCGCGGTGGCAAAAATCAACGCCGTTATCAAAATAACTTGACCATATTTCTTCATCTTTCATCTCCTTTCCCCAACTCCTTTTGGGCGCGTCTCATGGCCGCTTCATAGGGTTTTCCTTCCAGGAAACGGCCTACCACAAGGAGCCCCATGAATTTTTCAGAATCCTCATTCAGTTTCTCCTGCATGTCCGCTACGGTACCCCTGAGGACCCGCTCCTTTTCCGGATACCCGGCCCAGAAGACCACAGCACAGGGCATATCCGGAGGAAAATGGGCCTGAAGTGCATCAAACAACTCCGTCGGTTTCCACAGGGCCATATAAAAAATGAGGGTGGAAGGGTGCTGAGATAGATCCTTAAGAATTTGCCTTTCTTTTCCACCCCAGCGCATCAGGGAAAAAGGCGAGGTCTGGATGACAAAGCGGGCATCGTGGGCCGGAATGGTACTTTTTTTGAGGGCCGCTATGGCCGCGGCATCGCAGCCCATCCCGGGAATGATGATCACATCCTTTTCGTTAAACTGCTCCGCATACCAGTGGCTGGGACCATACAGACAGGGGTTGCCGTGGTCCATAAGCCCCACATCCTTTCCCTCGGAGAGCAGCTTCTTGATTTTGGCCACCCGTTCATCCCGAATCCGGAACCGGGCCGTCTTGAACTGCTCCAGTTCGTCAGGGGTGAGCGCCCACATGCGTTTGCCCTTGTAGTCCCAGACCTGGGTCCAGGGATCAAACAGGATCGGTTTGTCCCCCACATAATCCGCAAACAGGTTGGCATGCTTCTCCGGTGCCACGATAGCGTCCATGCACCTGAGGGTCTCTAAGGCCTGGAGGGTGGCGGTATGGGGGCCTGCAGGCCCGGTGCCGATGACATACAGATGCCCCCGCCCGCCCCAGGCATGGACCGGGAAAGGCAAAAGACATACCGCGGTTGCCAGCAGCATAAGCATTGGGGTAAGCCACACGGAAAAACGTGCATTGATCAGTTTGTCCTTCATATTTTCTCTCTTTCTGTTTTGAACAAGGTTTTTCAGTCTTCCCTGAACACTCGAACACTGAAACCTCATCATTAAAACCGCGTACTCAGCATAAATCCCCACACATACTTGGGCATCTTATACCCGGCCTGCTCCTCATAGTTGGCGCCGGTGAAGTTGTTGCAGTAGGTCTCGGCCTTCCAATCCAGGCCGCCCAATCTGAAATCCTGCTGAAACCCGATATCCAGGGTGATGTAGGAATCCAGGTCTTGGGTGCCTGGCTGCTGGGTTTTCCGCTCATCCACAAAGATGGCGCCCAGCTGGACCAGACCGCCTTCCCATACCTCGTAGTTGCCCAAAAATTTCACCTTGTTCTGGGGCAGCAACTCCGGCAGGTAATACGTCCAGCCCTGCTCAAACCCGGTGTCCTCGGAACTGAAGTTCTGGTAATTATAGGAAAGGGTGCCCTGAAACCGTCCCAACCGGATGCTGGCCTCGATTTCACCCCCGTACAGCTTGAAATGGGGAATGTTGTACAGGCAGTTGCTGCCAAAACCCGTACCCGGAGAGGTGATGCCGTTGTCGTTGATAAAATCATGAATGTCATAGTAATAGACCGCCGCCCGCATATTCAAAGGACCCATGTCCTGAATGGCGCCCAACTCATATTCCCATGCCGATTCCGGTTTTAAAGAAGGGTTGTCCGGGGACGCGCACCGCGCCCACCAGTAATAGTCTCAAGGACAGGGAAGCCGGTAGGACCGGCTCACCGCCGCGTACAGGGCGGTTTCATCGGTGGCCTGAAAGTCCACCTTCAGGCTGGGGTAAAACCCGTCATCGGTCTGCTTTTTGCCGGTCTCAGGCCATCCTTGACCGAATTGGGTATAATAGGTGTCCATGTCCACGTGGTAATACCGGATCCCGGGTGTGATCCGCCATTGATCCCCGATGGTGATGACATCCTGGGCATAGGCGGAATTGACCCGGTAGATGTCCGGATTTTCACTGGGCTGGCCCAGAACCTGATATTCATACCCCACGGTGACCCGGTTGAACCCGAAGAGCTCGATGTCTTGATATTCGGCCAAGACCCCCTCGGTCCGGTCGTCGGTGAACTCATCAGGAGTAAATTGTCCCGTTTTGTTGTACAGGCTGGTCCACCGCCTGCCGCTGGTCATATATCCGTGGACTTTGACCGTGCCCGGTCCCACCGGCATGTGAAAGATGCCGTCGAGATAGGTGGTGTGTTTTTTCCAGTGGGGATCGTACTGGGCATACTGGGGCCAGTTCAGATGCCTGAGCTGGTCTTTGTCGGCAAAAAAATCAGGGGAACCGGAATCATAATCGGCCCGGGACGGGTCATTAAGCACGGGAAAGCCGTAGTCCACATCCGAGTATTTGACCCCCAACTCCAGGGTGGCTTCCTTGGGCATGTAAAAACTCAAGTGGCCGTTTAGGGTGGTGTTGTCCTGATAGTTGTTTCTCAGGTACCCGTTGGTATGCCCGTTATTGACGGAAAAATTGTACCCCACAACATCATATGCCCCCCCGTCGATGGAAAGGGCTTCGGTGGTGGTGGCGAAGGCGCCCACCCCGGCCTTGGCGCGGACATCGGGGGCGGGATCATCGGTCTTTTGACCCTTTTTGGTGGTAATGTTGATCACCCCGCCGATGGCAAAGGGATGCAGCACCGAGTGCCCGCCCCGGATGATCTCGATCTTTTCGATATCGTCTAAGTTCAGGGTGGACCAGTCCACGATATACCGGCCGTAATGTCCGGTATGGTTGATCCTTCTGCCGTCGATTTCAATCACCAGGCGGCCCTCGTTCAACCCGCGGATGGAAACCTCGTCACCGGGACTGGCCATCATGGGATTGATCCGCATCACATCAATCCCCCCCATGGTCTTGAGCACATCCGTGAGGGTGCGGACGTCCCCGGGTTTGATGAACTCATCCATCCGGACAATGGTCTTCTCCGGGGTAATATCCACACCCGGCTGGGCCGCCATCACCGTGATATCCTGGAGCTTCACCGCCTCTTTGGCCTCTTTCGGTTTTTCCGCCTCTTGCTCTTGAGCCAGGGTCTCATCCGTTTTCTCCCCCGCATGGCCGGGCCATACGAGCAGACCCTGCAAGAGCATCACAACAAGCCACAGTCCCAGGGTCTTAAAGGCCCTTTGTGACCGTCTGGAATGTGTTTGCATGATTCCTCCCGTTCGGTTTTGGTGAGTGTCTACGTCCTCGGAATCGGTCAAATAAATTGACGGGAGAAACAGGCTATGATAGATTTTGTTTCAGCGTCTCTCCTTACCGAGGGGCTGCTAACCCTGGAAGGCCCCCGGATATCCTTGGTGGGTGACGGGCGGCCTTCCTTCCTGG
>JAWLET010000139.1:0-6929 GCA_041685955.1 Desulfobacteraceae bacterium
GCCGGTGGGAGAAGTTCGGCTCCCTGTGGGGGGGCCGGAGGTTCCGAGAACGCACCATCTGGCGTTGATTGCGGCCAAAGAGGCCATGGGAGAGGCACCTTCCCCGCCCGACGCCATCATTTTGGGAGGAACTACGGGCGGAATGCTGGAAACCGAGGAATGCTTCAAATCGGGTAAGCCCGGCAAGACCGGATTCAGATACCATGCACCCAGCTCGGTGGCCGAATACCTGGCCGCAGAACTCCAGTGCTCCGGGCCGGTCGTGACGGTTTCCACTGCCTGTTCGTCGGGGGCAGCGGCTATCAAGATGGCTTTGGAGATGCTGAGGGGAGGTCAGGCCCGGAGAATCCTGGTGGGTGGGGCGGATGGCCTGTGTCGGCTGACCTATTATGGGTTCAGATCCCTTCAGTTGATTGATCCGGCCGGGGCCCGGCCCTTAGATGCCGATCGCCACGGCATGACCCTGTCGGAAGGGGCTGGTATGCTTCTGCTGGAAGCCAGCCGGCAGGGACCCGGCGGCCCCCTGTGCGAGGTCCTGGGGGCCGGTCTGTCCTGCGATGCGTACCATCCCTCGTCACCGGATCCCCGGGGCACAGGTGCATTGACCGCCATGAGGGCCGCCCTTGAAGATGCCGGGGTTTCCCGGTCAGGGATTGATTACATCAATGTCCACGGCACCGGGACGAAGGATAATGATTTTTCCGAGGCAAAGGCCTTGACTGCCCTGTTCGGTGAAAACATGCCCCCCCTTTCCTCAGTTAAAGGGGCTATGGGTCACAGCCTGGCAGCGGCAGGGGCCATAGAGGCCGGGATCGCTGCCATGACCATTGAGGATGGGTTGATCCCGGGCACCATGGGTTGTGATCAGCCTGATCCCCAATTGGGGCTGAGGCCGGTTATGGAACCTGCTGACACGGATGTGGGCACGGTGCTTTCAAACGCCTTTGGTTTCGGCGGCAACAACGCTTCAGTGGTTATCGGCCGGAGCCGGGCGATGCAGTCCCCTGATCAACCCGGGAACGGTCCGCATCTGACAGTGGTGGGCAGCGACTGCATCACCGGCGCCGGAGATATGCTCAAGACGCTACGAGCTGTATCGGAAAATGGGGAGTGCCAAGGGATTTTCCCGGAAACCGACTTTTCCTTGAACCTTCCTGCTCGATCCCTTCGGCGATTCAGACGGCTGCCCCGGATGGCCCTGTCCCTCGCCATTGCAGCCCATCAGGATGCCGGGATCCCTGATGACCCGGCTGCCGTATTTGTGGGCACCGGGTGGGGCCCCCTTTCAGAGACATACGAATTTTTGACCCGGGTCCAATCATGTGAGGAGACATTTTCCAGTCCCACCGGGTTTGTGGGATCGGTTCACAATGCACCGGCGGGTCACATTGCTATCCATTTCAGGGCTACCGGACCCAATATTACCATCACCGGGGGTGATTATTCCTTTGAACAGTCCCTGATGGCGGCAGGCCTTCTGATGAAAGAGGCGGATGTGCCGGTTTTGGTGATGGGCGCCGATGAGTTCCATCCAACCCTATCCAGGCGGTTTGATCCCTCTGTGGGGGACCGCACGTCACCGGCAGACGGGGGCGGGGCGCTGTGTGTGATGCGCACCCAACAGCCTTCCGGGATAAGGATCGGCGCTTTATTCTTTGAAAATCCCAAAAATAACCCGTCCATCATTACATCGTTGGTCCACAGATTGGGCGGGGTGGAGAGAATCAATGCGGCCTATGGGGCCCTTTTGGCCGGTATCCCTAGTGCCTACAAAGGCCCGGGCCGTGAGCAGCTTAAGAGGTTCTGCTCCCATGTGGGTTTTACGGGACCGGTGATTCAGTACCGGCGGTTTATGGGTGAAGTCTCGTCTGCATCGGCAGTGGCCGCCGCCCTGGGTGCGGCCTTTACCCGAAAGGGATTCATTCCTGCCGGTTTTGTGGACAAAAGGGATTTTCAGTTGAGCGGAAAAGGCATTTTGATGGCGGGGCTCGGCCCATGCATCACCGCGGTGGAAATTATTCCCGAAGGTTGAGAAAATCGGTTTTCCCGCAGAGGCGCCCCGGTACCATCTTCCAGAGCTACGGGGTAAACAGGGACGCAGGGAAAAGGGACTGACGACTAATCCCTGAACCCTGAACGCAGGATGTTTATATGAAAGTATTGCTCATTTCACCCAATTCGCTGACCACCCCCTATCCCGTATACCCGTTGGGCCTGGATTATGTGGCCGACGCCGTCAGGGAGGACCATGAGGTGAGGATTGCAGACATCAACCCGTTGGGAGGTCTCGAGGCCCTGGGGAAGACCATTGAGGGGTATGCCCCTGACATGGTGGGAATGTCATTGAGAAATATAGACAACACCGATAAATTGGATCCCAGCGGTTTCATGGGTGAGTATCAGGCCTGTGTAAACACTGTTCGGAAGCACTCCCCGGCGCCCTTGGTGTTGGGCGGAAGCGGTTTCACCCTCTTTCCTGAAGAGATCATGAAGCAATTGGGCGCCGAGTATGGTATTGTGGGAGAGGGCGAAAGACTGGGCGCCCTCCTCGAGGCCATTGAAAATGCCAAGAATATTTCCGGTATCCCGGGCATCTTGACCCCGGAAATGAACCCGCAGGTATTGAAACCGCTTGACCGGGCATTCGCCCTGAATTATCTTTGTGCGCGTTCCCAGCTGGGGTATTATCTGAAGAACGGGGGGATGCTGAACCTTCAAACCAAACGGGGGTGTCCATTTGGGTGCATCTATTGCACCTATCCCCGCATCGAAGGCCGCCAATTACGGCGGGTCCCCCCTGAGATGGCTGCGGCGCGGGCCTTGCGGCTTCAGGAAGCAGGCGCGAAATATTTCTTTGTCACAGACTCCGCCTTTAACGCCGACTACGATCACAGTGCCAGGGTGGCGGAGGCGTTCATGGATGCGGGGGTCTCAATACCCTGGGGGGCCTTTTTCGCCCCCACAACTCCGCCTGATGGATATTACCAGACCCTGGCAAATGCCGGGCTTTCTCATGTGGAGTTCGGCACTGAATCGTTGTCCGATAAGATGTTGACGGTCTATGAAAAGCCATTTCTGGCGGATCATGTGTTTAAAGCCCACAAACAGGCCCTTGCCGCGGGATTGTATGTGGCCCACTATTTTATGCTCGGCGGGCCGGGAGAGGATGAAAAGACCATCGCCAAAACCCTTTCGAGGATTTCCGAGCTTCAAAGGAGCGTGTTCTTTTTTTTTGTGCTGTGCGCATCTATCCCCATACGACGCTGTATGAGATGGCGATTCAATCGGGTCAGATACCGTACGAACAGAGTATATTGAAGCCGGTTTTTTACGAGCCTGAAGACATCGGCAGCCATGAAATTGTTCGACGGGTTACCCAATGGGCGGACGGACGACTCAACTGGGTAATAGGGGCGGGCGGTGAAGCCACTGCAAGAATCATCTCCCGAATGTACAGCCGGGGGTATACCGGCCCGCTCTGGGAGTACCTGATTCGGTGACTCCGGGGCCAGTATGATGAAATGGTATACCCTCATCAACGTCAAGAGACCTTCATCGGACCAAGTGATCATGACTGCGGAAGTGAACCCTGGTTCTCCCTGGTTTTGTGGTCATTTCCCGAACGATCCCATCCTTCCGGGGATTGCACAACTGGAGATGGCCCTGGATGCCGTTTCGCGGCTGTGTGAGCGCCGGATGAGGATCTCAGGGGTTAAAAAGGTGCGATTTAAGCATATGATCCGACCCAAATCACTGATCACCATATCCGTTTCGCCCCGGAAAAAGGCGGGTTTATCCTATGGATTCCATATTACTGTGGATGGAGAGGAGGCCAGCAACGGGATATTGGCGGTGGAAGAAGTGCAGGAACGGAAAGAGCAGGGGAATGCATAATGAATAGGGAAAAGAACAAAACCGATCGGATTCTGCGTATTGCAGAGATTATGATTACTGAACTCAAGCTTGAGGATGTGACGCCGGCGTCATTCGACCCGGATATGGACCTGGTGGATGAGGTGGGGATCGACAGTATGGACCTGGCCACCGTGGCCCTGGTGCTTCAGGATGAATATGGTATCAGAATCGACGAAGACGATTACCCCAAACTGACCACGGTTCGGCTGATTGCCGAATATATCGAGGAGAAACTCTCCGGATGATGCAGCGTGGCCGGTTCAGGGCGGTTACCGGCTCCGGAAGGAAACCCGTGGGGGACTCAAGCCGGGGACGGGGTCAGTCGATACAAAGCGTCCCGGACAGGAGATGCCGGACAGGAGATATTGGGTGGGTGCACAAACGCAAAAGGAGGTAAAGCCGGCGCAGGACCCGAATCAGGGACTGTGGCGATTTTCAGATATCCTGGCGGATTCTGAAATCAAAACACGATGGGAAAAGGTCCGTCAGTACTTCTTCCTTCGGGAGTCGACCTATGACATGACCAACCGATGCAATATCCGGTGTGATGGGTGTTACTTTTATGAAGGGGAAAAGCAATTCGCCAATGAAAACAGCGACTTGGAGGCCTGGCGGGCGCTCATGGCGCGGGAAAAAGAACGGGGCATTACCTATGCGGTCCTGGCCGGAGCCGAGCCCTCCCTGGTTCCGGACCGGTGCCGGGTCTGTCATCAGGTGATCCCGCTGGGCGCCATTGCATCCAATGGCCTGAAACGGATCCCTGCAGAGGTGGATTACCGGGTTCATATTTCGGTGTGGGGCAACGATGCCACCAGCCGTAGGGTCAGAAACGCAAAGCATATGCTTGAAAAGCAGATTGCCAATTATAAAGGAGACCCCAGGGCGGTATTCGTTTATACGTTCACGCGGGAGAATATCGATGAAGTCCACGAGGTCATGGATCTGCTTTTCCAAAACCATTGCCGGGTCACCTTCAACATGTTTTCTGCGCCAATAGGCTATGACGGGCCGCTTCGCCACGATGCCCAATCCCTTGCCCACACCCGCAGGATCGCCATGGAACTCCTGGAGAGGTATCCGGAACAGGTACTGTTCTCCTGTTATAACATTGCGGCCCATACCCAGCCCCAGGGGCTGCACGCCCTGTACGGGTGCTCCTATCCCCGGATGAATGCCTCCACTGCGGTGGGCCTGGGCCGGTCCTTCAGGCAGTACCGGGCCGATTTGACGTGGGACCGGAACGCGGCCTGTTGCGTGCCCGATACGGACTGTGAAGACTGCCGCCATTATGCGGCCGGAAGCGCCATAGTGACGGCCAGACTGTTCAGGCATGCCACGGACCCCGAAACCTTCAAGGCTTGGCTGGATTATGTGGACACCTATCTTGCGGTCTGGGTTAAAGGATATGAAAAAGGGAAAAACCTCCTGGATCATCTCGTGATGCCCCCCGGCCATGACTTCTCGCCCCCTGTTTCGCGCACCGCAGTTCGTCTTTGATGCAATCAGTTACCTAAGGAGCAGGCCCCATGAAAACGGTAAGTTCATTACTGGACAGCGAGTGGTATAAACGATACAAGACCATCAGCAGGCTGAATATTCGGAGTTCCATCTATGATGTCACCAACCGGTGCAACCTGCGCTGTAAGGGGTGCTTCTTTTTCTCCTCGGGCGAGGACCAGGTGGCCCAGGAGGAGATGGATCTAAGCAAATGGGAGCGGTTCATCGACCGGGAAAAGGCCCGGGGCGTCAATCTGGCCATCCTGATCGGCGGAGAACCGACCCTGTGTCTGGATCGAGTGGCGGCCTTTTATGACCGCCTGCCCTCCTTCTGCGCCACCAACGGACTGATCAGGGTCCCGAGAGACCGGTTCCCGGACATGATGGTGGGGATTTCCCTGTGGGGCGATGAAAAGGATGAAAAGCTCTTAAGGGGAAGAGATACCTTTTCCATATCCAGCCGGAACTATGAAGGGGATCCTCATGCCTATTATCTGTATACCATTACACCGAGGCAGATGGGAAAGACCGAACGGATCGTGAGACGAATCCGGGATGTGGGCCTAAAGGTCCACATGCAACTGTTGTCCAATGACGAAGGGGTGGACGCTTTTTCCTGGGAGCCGTCAGAATTGAGAGACATACGGGCGGAGATGGACGAGATGCTGGAGATGTTTCCGGATACGGTCATCTCTTCCAAATATTACCATCGGATCATTACCACCGGAAAGATGTTCGACCGCACCTTTGGATGGCATGAATGTCCTTCCGTCACCCAACCCTTGGACACCAGAGATCCCAAGCCCAGGCATCTGATCGGTTTCATCCGCTGGGCATGCGATCTGAAAACCATGCACCGATGTTGTACGTCCGCCACCCGGGACTGTGCCACATGCAAGGACGGAGCGGCTCATATGAGCTGGGTTATGGTGAACAAACGCGCCCACATCCGTTCTGAACAGGATCTTAAAAACTGGATAGAGGTGTATGAGATGTTTGCCAAGCTGTACCAGTTTCTCCCTTGGTGATCTTATGGTGGGTATGGACGGCCTAACACTTTTGATTGCATCCCCCTGGTGATAGGGTTGAGTCATGACCTCTAAGAAAACCGTCATCCTGGGATATGATGCGGTCTCCCCTCTCGGCGCGGATATGGATTCCCAATGGCGCCGGGCCGTGAACGGGGAGAGCGGAATCGATCGTTTGACCCGCTTTAAGGTGACACCGGAGTTTCCGGTGAAAATTGCGGGGCAGGTGGCGGACGTGGACGTGAGCCCCTATCCATTTTTATCCCCGCGAAACCTGGCCCATTGGACATCGCCTTTATTTAAATATGCCATGCTGGTGGTCCATCGTGCCCTTATGCGGAGCGGGATCGACATCACTCCGGATCTGGCCCCCCGGGTGGCGGTGACCTTTAGTTCCGCGGTGGGGGGACAGGATGCGGTCTTGGAAGCGGACCGGCGGATGATCCAAGAGGGGAAATTGCCCCACCCCTTTACCAATCCCAACTCCTG
>JAWLET010000140.1:0-6889 GCA_041685955.1 Desulfobacteraceae bacterium
CCTTGATCCATGTGGGTATCTCCCGGGCTGATCCGGCTCTCCAAAAAAGGGTCTGGGCGCTTTGGGTGAAAAAGGGTTGCCGGTTCAATATCAGGGGGAGCATGCTATAATTGATGAGGGATTGTCAAGTGGAGATTTTTTCTGATCGCCATATGGGAAGTCTGGTTTATGCCCCATCGGGGTTGACTTTTTGGGGTCGGAGGCCTATTCAAGGGATATGCTTTCACGCGCCATTACATTTTTGTTTGAAGCGGGCATGTTGAAGAACACCCCGAGAACCGGGTACCAGTTCCTGGGATCAGGAAAAGAATCCGTGGCAGACCACTCCTTCCGCACCGCAGTGGCCGGATATGTGCTCGCGTCCCTGGAACCCGATGCCGACCGGGCCAGGGTGGTCATGATGTGCCTCTTTCACGACCTGCCGGAAGCCAGAACCGGGGATCACAATTACGTCAACAAACGGTATGTCACCACCGACGAACGGCGGGCCATAGGGGACCAGGTCCAGGGGCTCCCTTTTGGCTCGGACATCTCAGAAGCCCTTGAAGAGTTCAATGCCGCAGAAACCCTGGAGGCCCGGATTGCCAGGGACGCGGATCAAATCGACCTGATCCTGGAGCTCAAGGAACAGCTGGACCTGGGAAATTCCCGGGCCAAGGAGTGGCTTCGTTTTGCCATGAAACGCCTCCTCACTGAAAACGGCAAACAAATGGCCCGGAAAATCCTGACCGCTGAAAGTGATGCCTGGTGGTTCGACAAGGAGACGGACTGGTGGGTCAACGGTCCCAATAACCATTTCAAGGTCCGCACACCCGAAAAATGACCTTTATTGAGGGGATCCGGTATAATCTAAGAGGTCTTCTTCTGGGCCTCAAGACCCCCAAACTCTTGTTCTGGGGGCTGGTGAGATTTATGGTGGTGATCCTCATTACCCTGGCCTCCGCCACCCTTATCCTCATCTACCACCAGGAAATTCTGGACCTCATCTGGGCCAAACCGGCCAGCCTCTGGGTCCTCTGGCTATGGTACCTGGTGTCCTGGCTCCTTTCCCTCTTTCTGGTGGGTATTTCAGTCATTTTGTCCTATCTAATCTCTCAGATCTTTTTCAGTGTCCTCATCATGGACCATATGTCGCGCCTCACCGAGATCCAGAGCTTGGGCCGAATCGACACTGTTGAGCCGGGCCTCTCTTTCAGACTGTTTTTTTATCTTTTGGCCCAGGAGATCCCCAGGACCATCATTCCCGTAGTGCTCATGCTCCTCCTCATGTTTGTGGGCCTGCTCACGCCGCTGGGACCGGTTCTGGCCGTTTTTTCCTCCCTGGTTGCCGCCGTATTCCTGGCCTGGGATCATACCGATCTTATCCCTGCGCGTCAGATGCGCCCTTTCAGGGAGCGCTTCCGCTTCTTACTGAAGACCATCCCCTTTCACCTGGGCTTCGGGATTCCCTTCCTGATTCCGGTGCTGAATATCCTGATCCTCTCATTTGCACCTGTGGGGGCCACCCTTTATCAGGTGGAAAAAGGGCCCCTAAAATCCCGTCCACCGGAAAGTGTCTGAAAAAGTGTAAAAAAAAGACGCCCTCCCCCCGGCATGGCGGCTTGACTTATCTGTGCTTATGATTAACATTTGCTGTAACCGACCTCTCATCTCAACTGTTCGTCTGTATGCAAAATGGCTGGAAAAGATTATTATAAAATTTTGGGGTTGACCCGATCAGCCTCTCCCGAAGAGATCAAGAAGGCGTACCGCAAACTGGCCCTCAAATACCATCCTGATCACAACAAGGGAGATACCGCCGCTGAAGCCAAATTCAAGGACATTAGTGAGGCTTACGCGGTATTGAGCAACCCTGAAAAGAAGAAGCAGTATGACATGTTCGGGGCTGAAGGGTTCCAGAACCGCTACTCTCAGGAAGACATTTTCAGAGGATTTGACTTAGGAAGCATTTTCAAAGAATTCGGCTTCGGTGGCAGCGGAAGGGGCCAGAACATCTTCAACCAGATGTTCGGCGGCATGGACGGCCAGGGATACAGCGGCTTTCACGGTACACGGCAGGGCCTCAAGGGACGAAACCTGGTGTATGAACTGCCCATGTCTCTGGAAGACCTGTGCAAGACCACCCGCAAGACCATCACCTATCAGATCGACGGCCGCCAGGAACGTATTTCCGTCAAGGTTCCCGCGGGCATGAGCGGAGGCCAGAAGCTCAGACTCCATGGCAAGGGCCAGCCCGGCCTTAACGGCGGCCCGGCCGGGGATCTGTATATTCAGATCAAGGAACTGAACCATCCCCTGTTTCAACGGAAAAACAGCCATCTGTATGTAAAAAAGAAGATTCGATTCTCAGAGGCGGTCCTGGGCGCTACCATTGAAACGACCACCATTGATGGAAAGGTGCTGAACCTCAGGATTCCACCCGGTACCCAGGATGGAGCCAAATTCAGGCTCAAGGGCTACGGGATGCCCCAATACAGGGATACCGGAAGGGGCGATGCCTATGTGGAAATAGGGATTGAGGTCCCCCAAAGCCTGACAGAGACCCAACAACACCTGATCAGCAAATTACATGATGCGGGGTTATAACACCAGACCCCGGTGTTGAACGAATATGAAAGCCTTATCTGTTTTTTCAGGAGGCCTGGACAGCATGCTGGCCGCCGGCCTCATAAGGGCTCAGGGCATTGATGTCCTGGCCCTTTTTTTTGAAACCCCCTTTTTTACCGGAGAACGTGCGGAAAAATCGGCCCGCCTCATGAACCTTCCGTTCAAAAGGGTGGATATGACGGCGCAACATCTCAACATTGTCAGAAATCCCAGACACGGCTACGGCGAGAACATGAATCCATGTATTGATTGCCATGCCCTCATGGCCCGGATGGCAGGGGAAATGCTCCGGAACGAACAGGCCCACTTTGTGATCACCGGAGAGGTCCTGGGCCAGAGACCCATGTCCCAGAACAGAAAATCCTTGGACCTGGTGGCGGTGGAAAGCGGTCTTAACAATCTTCTGCTGCGGCCCCTGTCCGCCAAATGCCTTGCCCCCACCATACCCGAGGCCGAGGGGTGGGTGGAGCGGGACGCCCTGATGGGGATTCAGGGACGTTCCAGAAAGCCTCAAATGGAGTTGGCCGCCCTTCTCAATATCACCGACTATCCCGCACCCGCCGGAGGATGCATGTTGACCGAGAAAGGGTTTTCACGCCGCCTGCAGGACCTTCTGGCCTTCAAAACTCATATTGACCCCAATGACCTGGGTCTATTGAAACTGGGAAGGCACTTTCGGATTACGCCTGAAACCAAAGTGGTGGTGGGCAGAAACAAATGGGAAAATATGCAGATCAGCGGCCTCTGCAAAAGGGAGGATGCCACGCTCAATTCGCTGTTGGTCCCGGGCCCCACGGTCCTGGTTTCAGGAGCCCTTTCCGCAGACGCCCTGAATCTGGCAGCGGCCATTACCACCGCCTACAGTGACACCCCGGAGAGCGGGGTGAATGCGGTGCAGGTGGTGGATTCAAAGGAAACCCGGTTGATGAGGACGGAAATTCGTGACAAAAAGGATTTCAGATGTTACATGATTTAGTCCGAATCGGTATCATGACATTAACAAAATGCGGTGACATTTGGGCAAAAGCCCCTCGCGGGACCGCATGGAATGGGCAAAAGGAAAGGTATGGGCAGTGACACCTTATGATGAAAAGAATAAAGACCTGGAGCCGAACGAGGTGCCGGAGGATTCGCGAGAACAGGTCCAGGCCGGACCCGGAAAACCCAGGAAATATTACGATCCGATCATCTTCCGGGACTGGTGCAAGGCCTGCGGCATCTGCATCGCCTTTTGTCCCAAGCACGTGATCGGCCGCAGCAAAGACGGTAAACCTGTGATCGAACGACCGGACGATTGTATCGGCTGCCGGTTCTGTGAACTGCATTGCCCTGATTTCGCCATCACCGTCAAAGAACGACCCAGCACATCAGGAAGGCATTTTGCATGAGTCCTAAACCATCCCAAAAAAGACAGCTGCTTCAAGGCAATGAGGCCATTGTGGAAGGGGCCCTCGCTGCAGGATGTAACTTTTTCGCCGGCTACCCCATTACCCCCGCATCAGAAATCAGCGAGATCCTTTCGGTTCGCCTCCCCGGGCAGG
The DNA here is from genome assembly GCA_041685955.1 of Desulfobacteraceae bacterium. Classification (GTDB taxonomy): domain Bacteria; phylum Desulfobacterota; class DSM-4660; order Desulfatiglandales; family Desulfatiglandaceae; genus JAIPDZ01. The sequence goes on from JAWLET010000140.1 coordinate 4,149, forward strand.
GGGGGACCTTTATGCAAATGGAAGATGAGATTGCCAGCATGGGCGCTGTTATCGGGGCCTCCCTGGCCGGGGCCAAGAGCATGACCGCCACCAGCGGTCCGGGTTTCTCGCTCATGCAGGAAAATCTGGGGTTTGCCTGCATCACTGAGGTGCCCTGTGTTATCGTCAATGTGATGCGGGGGGGTCCCAGTACGGGCCTCCCCACAAATCCGTCCCAGGGCGATGCCATGCAGGCGAGATGGGGGACCCATGGGGATCATCCCGTTATCGTGATGGCCGTGTCCACGGTCAGGGACTGTTTTGATATCACGGTCCAGGCCTTTAATTTTTCAGAGGAATATCGGGTTCCGGTGATTGTCCTTTCCGATGAGATGGTGGCGCATACCCGGGAAACCGTCATTCTCCCTCCCCGGGACAACGTCCACGTGGTTGACCGCATCCGCCCGGATATGCCGGCCGAATGGTACATCCCCTATAAAGGGGACAGTCGGGGTGTACCTCCCATGGCCGCCTTCGGCGATGGATTCAGGCACCACGTGACCGGCCTGGTCCATGATCCCCGGGGCTTTCCCACCCAGCGCCCGGATGAAATTGACCACTTCATGCACCGTCTGTTCAAAAAAATCAGCAAGAACCTCAAAAAGATTCAGATCACAGAATCGTTTTTCATGGACGATGCCGAGATTGCAGTGGTGGCCTACGGTTCGGTGGCCAGATCGGCCCACCGGGCTGTCCTGGAGGCGAGGGAAATGGGGGTTCGGGCCGGACTGCTCAAGCTTTGCACCCTGTTTCCCTTTCCCAGGCACAGTGTGGAGCAGGTGGCCCGGCAATGCAAGGCCATAGTGGTCCCTGAGATGAGCATCGGCCAGATGAGCAGGGAAGTCAAACGGGTCAACCAGGGATTATGCCGGGTGGAAAAACACAGCCGCATAGACGGTCAGCTCATCACCCCGGATGAAATATGCAATCATCTCATAACCCTCAACCGATCCACGGTATGATCTGATTGGACCGCTTTCTTCCACCCGTTGGGCGACCCCGGTTTCACCGGACCTGAAAACCCCAGGGGTAAACCCGCATTGTGGATGACATGTTGGGAGCAAAAATGCCAAAAGAAGTCACCAAACTGATTCACAAATATCTGAGACACGATAAAAAATTCCCCCATGTGTGGTGTCCCGGTTGCGGCAACGGCATCATATTGGGGGCATTGATCCGGGCCATCAACGACCTTGATCTGAAAAAGGACGAGATTGTGCTGGCATCGGGGATCGGGTGTTCCGGGAGAATGCCGGTGTACGTGGATTTCAATACTCTGCACACCACCCATGGACGCGCATTGACCTTTGCCACAGGGATCAAGATGGTCAATCCGGATCTGACCGTCATCACGGTCATGGGGGATGGGGATGCAACGGCCATTGGCGGAAATCACTTCATTCATGCGGCAAGGCGAAACGTGAATCTGACCGCGCTGGTCATCAACAACCAGATCTACGGCATGACAGGGGGACAACATTCACCGGCCACCCCTTATGACGCCCTTTCCACCACATCCCACTACGGCCATATTGAACAGCCGTTTCCCATTGCCGAACTGGCCGTAACCGCGGGGGCCTCCTTTGTGGCCCGGGGCACGGTATACCATGTAAAGCTCTTGGAATCCCTGATCCAAAAGGCGGTCAAAAAGCGGGGATTCAGCATAGTGGAGGTGATGTCCAACTGTCATATTCAGTTCGGCCGGCGCAACCAGCTCGGCGGCCCGGTAGAAATGCTGAAGTGGATGCGGTCGCATGCGGTGCGGGTGGACAGGGCCCGGGAGATGTCGGCTGAATCCATGGCAGGCAAATTTACCATCGGCGTTCTGGCGGACCGGGAAAGCCCCAGCTATGTTGAAGAATATGAACAAATCAGAGAAAAAGCCCGGCAATCCTTGCAAAAGGGGACCTCATGAATATTGATCGATATGAAATCCGTCTGAGCGGCTCAGGGGGACAGGGCATCATCCTGGCCGCGCTTATCCTCGCTGAAGCAGTGGGCGTGTACGACAAAAAAGAGGTCTGCCAGACCCAGAGTTATGGTCCCGAGGCCAGAGGGGGGAAAAGCAGGGCTGATGTGGTCATCAGCAATGACCCCATCGACTATCCCAAGACCAGGGCCCTGGACATTCTGCTGGCCATGAACCAGGCCGCGTGTGATGCGTATTTCCAGGATCTCAAACCCCAGGGCCTGCTTTTGGTGGACGCCATGCTGGTGGAACAACTCCCCACGGACAGGATGGTGAGCATACCCTTTACGGAGATTGCCAGAACAAAGATGCTGAATGAACTGACAGCCAACATGGTGGCGCTGGGGGCGCTGGGGAACCTGCTTCAGGCCATTAAATTGAAAAGCCTGGAAAAAGCCCTCACCCACAGGGTCCCTAAGAAAAGCGTGGAGCTGAATCTGAAGGCCCTGCGCGAAGGGGCAAAGGCGGCCCGCAAAATCGACCTGGGCGCCCTCCCGCCCACGGTGACTCCGGAGGAAGAAGAGGTCTGAGATGGGGTTGAAGGTCGAATATACACAAAAGAACAGATGCGACGGGTTGTATTATGCGAAGGCCTTGCCTGTCAGATATTTTATGTAAGGAGATGATCATGGCGGAGACTTCAATGGCGGAAAAATACAGGAAGGCCGCAGAGGTGGTCTGTAAGCAGGGCATGTTTCCCTTTCCGGTCAACGACACCACCATTGCCATTATC
>JAWLET010000141.1:0-6889 GCA_041685955.1 Desulfobacteraceae bacterium
GCTCACCTCCAGAAATCCTTCCCTGATCTCAGCATCGAGTGTGGGTGAATTGCGGGTCATGGTGGCGGTGTGATAATGGGCGTAAAGTCTTCCCGTGGTTAACCAGAAGGGGAACTCCTCATCCACTATCTCTGCCGGCGGCTGGTATTCAATGGCATGAAAGAGGCCTTTGCCCCTGGCAAAAGAATCTTTGTGGAGAAACTGGGTGCCCGGATGGTCCACATCCGGGCAGGGCCACTGAATCCCGTCACCCTCCAGGCGCTCGTAGGTGATTCCACCATAGGAGGGGGTTACTGTCCTGATTTCCTCCATAATCGCCTCAGGGGAATCGAATGACATGGCATATCCGAAACGATTGGAAATCTCCTGAATGATTTCCCAGTCGGGCCGGGAATCCCCCACAGGGTCTATACTCTTGCGCACCCGCAACACCCGTCTCTCGGTATTGGTAAAGGTGCCCTCCTTTTCCGCATAAGACGCCCCCGGCAACACCACATGGGCCAGTTTGGCGGTAGGGGTGAGAAAGATATCCTGCACCACCAGCAATTCCGCCGCCTCCAGGGCCTTTTGGACATGCCGGGTGTCCGGGTCGCTCTGTACGGGGTTTTCGCCCATCACGTACAGACCCTTCACCGATCCGTCCGAAAGTCCGCTTAACATATCCGGTATGGTCAGTCCCATCTGATCGGACAGCTGTGCCCCCCAGGCAGACTCGAATTTCTGTTGGTTGTCCAACATGGTCACCGCCTGGTATCCCGGATATACATTGGGAAGGGCCCCCATGTCACAGGCCCCCTGCACATTATTCTGCCCCCGAAGGGGATTGACCCCGGTAGAGGCTCGGCCGATCTGGCCGGTGAGCATGGCCAAATTGGCCAAGGATTTGACATTGTCCACACCCGTGGTATGTTGGGTAATCCCCATACAGTAAAGGACGGTAGCGGCTTCAGCCTTGCTGTAATACTCGGCGATCTGAACAATATCTTCTGCTGCAACCCCGGTGATCTCCGATGCCTTCTCAAGGGGATATTGGGACACCGTCTCTTTGAATGCCTCAAAATTTTCGGTCCGCTCTGAGACGAATGCATCGTCGGCCCAGCCGTTTTCAATGATCACGTTCATGATGCCGTTCAACAGGGCCACATCCGTGCCCAGGTTCTGCCTGACATACAGGTCCGCTTCAGAGGCGATGGGAATCCTCCGGGGGTCGGCCACGATCAACTTTGCGCCTTTTTGTTTGGCCACAAACACCCTTGCGGCCACCAGCGGGTGGGAAGAGGTGGTATTGGATCCGATGACAAAGATGCAATCCGCATCCGCTATCTCAGAAACCGAGTTGGTCATGGCCCCACTTCCAAAGGCAGCGGCAAGACCTGCCACCGTAGAAGAGTGTCAGAGCCTGGCACAATGATCCACACTGTTGGTGCCGATGGCTGCCCGAGCGAACTTCTGAAGCAGGTAATTCTCTTCGTTGGTCACCTTGGCAGAGGAAAAGAAGCCAATGCTGTCGCTTCCGTGAGCAGATTTTATCTCTTTGAGTCGAGAAACCGTATAGTCCAGGGCCTCGTCCCACGAAACCGCCACCAGGTCCCCATCCTTTCGCACTAAGGGCTGGGTCAAGCGGTTCGGACTCTGCACAAACTGATGGGCATTCCATCCCTTGATGCAGAGCTTTCCCTCATTGGTGGGGCTTGTTTTGCATGGAATGGTCTGCAGGATTTTTCCGTCCAGCACTTCAAGATAAAAATTACACCCGCAGCCACAGTAAGGGCAGGTTGTCAGTACAGTTCTGTAATCCATGGTCAGACTCTCCTTAATTACGCGCCGGTGCCATCCTCCAGGAGCTACCCTGAAAGAATGGACTCCGTATTCCAAGGGCCCCGCAGGAGCAGAATCTCCGCTTCGCTGCCACAGGCGGGACAGGCCTAAGAGGCTCCTCCCAAGATGTTCAGCGGAGATTTTTCATCTGTTGTAAATCCGGTCTGATATCCGAATTCCTGACTGATAATATCCGCAACTTTCTTATACAGGGTCCTTAAAGGGATTCCTGCAGGACATGCCTCTTCACATAAACCGCAGTCAATACAGCGTCCGGCCATGTGGACCGCACGGGTCAGGTGAAACGTAGGGTTATCCGGTGGAACGTCTCCTGTATTGATCAAATCCGAATCTTCCAGCGCGCACTCTTTACAAAAACACATGGGGCAGACATCCCTGCACCCATAACACTTGATACATCTTTGAAATTCCTTTTGCCAATGTCCGAACCGCTCAACCAACCCCAGTGCTTCCACCTGTTTCACTGAATCCTGGGGACTTGGTTCCGTCTTTTCCCCTGCGATCAATGCCTCCGGGAAAGGCTGCGAGCATTCACAGGCCTTTGCCAGCTCCGGGGGGCAGGCGATACCCACAGGGACCACCTTTTCAGGCGACAACTGGTTCCAGACATACAGGGCCTTGAGCCCCCGCTCATCACAGCCGCGAACCAGAATCCCGAAGGTCTCACCCGGGTAGGCCCGAGCCAGATGAATCAATCGCTGGTTCAGGGCATACCGCGCATCCCCTGGACCTTTCCAATCTCCCAACACAAACCCGTCAAGCCCGTTTTCATCATTGGAAAAAAGATGAGGGCCGACGTGCCCGTCCTTCTCTTTCAACCCCAAAAACCCTGTTATTTCTCCTGAATCCAGGAGCGCTTTCACCCGTTTTTTTACTGTTTCTATCATGTCCGTATCCTAATGGTTGATGCGATCCGAGAAGGGGATATTCATCCTTCGGTCTGTTTGGTCATCCACAAGCCGCTTCTCATGAACAGCGGTCTTTTCATACTGCGCAAAATACCTCCGCAGTTAGGCGGCGCGTAAATTGACGTCTTTCTGCTTGAGGGGCGACGGCCCCATTTTTTTGAGGCTCTCAATGAAATCTTTGATCTCGTGGGCGAATTCCGGCCCCTCGGCAGAGGAAATCCATCTGGAACGTAACCGATCCTCCTCTAAACCGCTGAATGCGATCAATTGTCTTAAGAATCGAATCCGTTTGTCCGTGGCATAATTACCGTACAGGTAATGGCAGTCCCCGAGATGTCACCCACCCACAAATACGCCGTCCACACCCTGTTGAAAGGCACGGAGAATATGGTGAGGGGACACGCTTCCGGAACACATAACCCGGACCACCCGGATGTTCGTGGGATACTGCAACCGACTGACCCCAGCCAGGTCAGCAGCGGCGTATGCTCACCACGTACAGAGAAAACAGATAATATTCGGTTCAAAACTGCTGTTCGTCATAACAGATCCTCAACTGGGGTTTATCTCGCTTCGAGCGGAATGGGTTGAAAACCAATAGTGTTCATGCGTGAAAGCCCAGAGTGCTTCGCAATCCTCACAGGCCCCGGATTTGGGCCAACACCTGCTGCGGCTTAAATCCCTTGAGCGAGGCGCTCTGGGATGGGCAGGTCGCTGCACAACATCCACAGCCCTTGCAGAGAATGGTATTCACTTCACAGATATTCTGCTCAGGGAGATAACCGATGGCGCCGTAGGGACACATGTCCATACACCCCTGGCATCCCACACAGGTCTCCGGATTGATCTCCGCCACAAGGGCACTGGTGATCAGCTTGTCCTTGAACAGAATAGTGGCAATGCGCGACGACACCCCCACACCCTGGGAGCAGGCCTCTTCCACTGTGGCAGGGTATCGTGCCGATCCACACACAAAAATGCCGTCTGTGGCAAAATCAAGGGGCCTCAGCTTGGCATGGGCCTCTAAGAAAAAATTATTCTGGTCCACCGGCACCCTCAGAAGCTGGCACAACTCTGAGACATCCTCCCGGGCCACCAGGGGGGTAGACAACACCACAAGGTCACAGGATAACTCCACCTGCTCATCCGTCAGGGGCTCATAAAACCGGACAGCTCCTTTGTCCACCACGGGGGGCGCCTCAGGGTCATACACATGGAACCTGATGCCTGCTCCCCGTGCGTCGGAAAGCATCCGTTCTTTTTCAGTCCCATACATCTGCATGTCGCGATAGAGGATATGCACCCCCGCATCGGGATGTTGCTCCTTGATCCACAGGGCATTCTTTACTGCGGTCTGACAACAGATCCGGGAACAATAGGGCCGTTCGGAAGACCGGGCCCCTGCGCATTGAATCATCACCACCTGTTTGGCTTTGAAATCATCCTGTAAAAACAGCGTTTCCAGATCCATCTGGGTTATGACGTCCCTGCCGTCATAGCCATACAGCCCTTCGGGTGTGAGGGGTACCGCACCGGTGGCCACCACAATGCATCCCACCTTTTCCTGGGCCTGTTTTCCCTGGCCCTGATCGATGGTGATCTCAAAATTTCCGATATACCCGTCCACCGACGTCACCTTTGCGCCTGCATACAGGGCTACATTGGGCATGGCCTTCACGCTTTCCACCAAGTCCCATATCCGGTCCGAGGCCTTCTCCCCGTGGGGCGCCAGACGGTTGATGCGGTTCAGGAGACCGCCGAAAGCGTCCTTTTCCACCAGGACCACATCCAATCCCATCCCCCCCAGGTTTTCGGCGGCAGACAGTCCGGCCACCCCACCACCGATCACCAGGACCCCGCGGGTGAGGGAAGCCTCGATATCCTCCTGAGGTTCAAGGAACGCGGCCTTGGCCACGCCCATGCGCACCAGGTCCTTGGCCTTTTCCGTGCCGTTTTCCTTCTCCTGCATATGGACCCAGGAACACTGATCCCGGATATTCACCATCTCAAAAAGATAAGGATTCAGATCTGCCTCGGCACAGGAACTCTGAAAAAGGGGTTGATGGGTGCGGGGGGAACAGGACGCCACCACCACTCGATTCAGATTGTGTTCCTTGATGCCTTTCTGGATCTCCAAGACACCCGCTTCTGAGCAGGTGTACAAATTCTCCTTGGCATACACCACCCCGGGAAGCGTAGAGGCGTATTCGGTGATGGCCGGGCAATCGATATGGCCGGCGATATTGGAGCCACAGTCGCAGATGAACACCCCGATCCTCAACTCCTCCAAAACAGCCCCTCTTCCGTGTTTTGCTTCACTCATGCTTGCCTACTCCTTCACGATGCCTTGCGCATTTCAGAACGGGTCAAGACCTGGGCGGCCCTGGATGCAGCCCCACTGGCCTGGGCCACGGATTCAGGGATGTCCATGGGACCGTGGGCGCACCCACAGACAAAGATCCCCGGACGAGTGCAATCCATGGGTCGCGCCGGATCGGTCTGGAAAAATCCGAAAGCGTTTATCTCAATATCCAGCACTGCTGCCAATTCAGCAACTCCCTTGTCGGGGGCACAGGCAGTGGCCAGGATCACCATATCAAAGGCCTCGGATTTGACTTTTCTCTCCCGGGTATCCTCATAGACCACGATTGGGTTATGGTTTTCTCCCTCCACAATTTCCGCCACCCGACCGCGGACATATTGGATGCCCGCCTGATTCCCACCTCGAATCTTGTATTCTTCAAAGCCTTTTCCCACGGCTCGAATATCCATGCCGAATATGGTGGAAGTGGTCTGTGGCTCGTGTTCCTGGGCGATAATGGCCTCCTTGATGGAGTGCATGCAGCAATATCCCGAACAAAACGGATAGAACCTGAAATCCCTGGAACCCACACACTGGATAAACGCCAGTTTCTTGGCCACATCAAACCCTTCGGCCTCTTTTTTCAGGGCCTCCAGCGGCCGGGTGACCTCCAACTGGGCCTCATACTTGAGGGCCCACTTTTTCCGGTCTTCATCCCCGTCATAGGTCCCCTTCTGAAAGGCCTCATAGAATTCGGCAGAAGGGGTTTCATATTTTTCTTCAAATTTATCCAGCATCTTCTGACCTTTTTTGGCCTTTTTCTCCAGGGCCGCAATTTCGGACTCAATGGCCAGATCGGACGGTCTATCCAGGTGCCCGCCCGTGGGACCGCTGGCACTCAGCAGCCGTTCGAACTCGATGGCAGTCACCACATTGGGAATCTGCTGGTACTGATATTCCGGAATCCGGGAAGGGTCAAAGACCTCATACCCGGTGGCCACCACCACAGCGCCCACATTCAATTCCAGCATCCTGTCTTCCTGCTCAAAATTGATGGCCTCGGCCTGGCAGGTCTTTGCGCAAATCCCGCACTTCTTGCCGTTCAACTGGCGGCAGTGATCCGGATCAATGGTATGGGTGGAGGGGATACCCTGGGCAAACCAGCTGTAAATAGCTTTCCGTTCCCCCAACCCCTCGTTAAATGCGTCCGGCACTATTGTGGGGCATTTCTCAGTACAGGCCCCGCATCCTGTGCACTTGCTCTCATCCACATAGCGCGCCTTCTTCCTGACCGAGACCCTGAAATCTCCTGCTTCCCCTTCGAGGCCTTCCACCTCGCAGTAGGCCATAAGCTCAATATTGGGATGTCGACCGACATCCAGCATCTTGGGTGACAAAATTCAGATGGCGCAATCATTGGTAGGGAAGGTCTTATCCAGCTGGGCCATCTTGCCCCCGATGCTGGGCAAACGTTCCACCAGGTGAACCTTAAACCCCATTTCGGCCAGGTCCAAAGAGGCCTGAATCCCTGCAATGCCGCCGCCGATCACCAGTATATCTTTGCTCACCATGCTTCTCCTCGATTATCCTTCACTTGCACCTTAAAAAGTTGCGGACCATAACCTGTCACGCCGCCTGTTTGAGTCCTGCAGGTCCCAGGGCCTTGACCTCTTGGGTAAATTCCCTGGCCACCTCGGCAAAGCGGGTCCCTTCGGCCGAAGAGATCCACTCCAGTCTGAGCCGTCTCAGATCAATGCCCAGAATTTGTGCCAACTCCCGGGTCATTTCAAACATCTTTTCCGCCTTTACATTACCATCCAGGTAATGACAATCGCCGATG
>JAWLET010000142.1:0-6872 GCA_041685955.1 Desulfobacteraceae bacterium
CCGGGATGAGGAGTTTACAGTCCTGCGGGATTTAATCCCCGAAGATATAGACCAATTTATTGACATTGCAATGTAAATTTGGTGGAGGCGGGGGGAGTCGAACCCCCGTCCGGAAACCTTCCGCTTAAGCGTCTACATACTTAGCCCAATTTAAAAGTTCACCCCATGGTTCGCAATCGGGCCAGGCTTGCATGGGGCTAACCTGTGCTTATTTTCGCTTAACAGGCTCACAGGTAAAGTCTCTTAAGCTAGCCCGCTAATCGACGTCTTATCCGGTCACGCAGGCAAAGACCGGGAAGACGCTAGCCATTTCTATGCGGCTAGAGCATACGCATAATCGTCTGCGTTTGTGTTTAAATCCCAACTGTTTTACGAGCAGATGGAACCTCGGTATGCAGCTTAAGTTTCAATTGTCCCCGTCGAAACCGTTTCGCCCCCGTGCAAAAGGCATGGTTTAAAACCGGCATGCGAGGGAAGTACTTATAAACAATATAGCAATTCCTGTTCATGCTGTCAATACAGGAAATCACCCATCACCCATCCTAATGTCGCCATTTCCGGACCTGTTCCATCTCCCTTTTCAACTCTTTTTCTTTTAAGGACCGCCTTTTATCATATTTTTTCTTCCCCTTGGCCAGGGCCAGTTCCACTTTGGCCCGGCCTCGGGTAAAATAGACCTTGGTGGGGATAAGCGCATACCCCCGTTCCTCGGTTTTTCCGATCAACCGCTTGATCTCTCTTTTGTTGAGCAAGAGTTTTCGAGTCCTTCGGGGGTCCAGCTCCAGATGATGGGCAAAGGGATAAGGGGTGATGTGCATATGATACAGAAAGATTTCTCCCCCCCGGACCTTGGCATAGCTGTCCGTCAGGTTGGCCCGGCCATCTCTCAGGGACTTGACCTCAGCTCCCAGAAGAACGATTCCGGCCTCGATGAACTCCTCCAGGAAATACTCATGACCAGCCTTTTTATTCTGGCAGACAATCTTCATGAATAACGCCTTTCCCGCCAAACAGCGGTATCACCCGTAACAGGCATCAATGAGTGAGATAACCTGTCTGGGCCAGTTCGGGAAACAACTCCCGGGTTCGACTCAGGATATATTCCCGGACCTCATTTGCAGTGGACAGGCAGATCACCTTTTCAAAATCCACCCGGGCCTGTTCCATGGAGAGCTGACGCACGATATTCTTGATCACGGGAATGGTCCGCGCATTCATACTCAGGGCGTCGAGCCCCAGACCCAGAAGGACGGAAATACATAAGGGGTCACTCGCCATCTCTCCGCACAGGGACACGCTGATGCCCGCATTTTTGGCCATTTCCACCACGTGCTGGATCATCTTGAGAATTGCCGGGTGAAAGGGCTGATACATATAGGCCACGTGTTCGTTGATGCGGTCAATGGCCAGCGCATACTGGATGAGGTCATTGGTGCCTATGCTGAAAAAATCCACATGCCGGGCCAGGACTTCAGCCATGATCACCGCGGAAGGGACCTCGATCATGATCCCGGTCCTCATTTCCCGGTCGTATTCGATACCCTTCTCCTCCAGTTCCTGCCTGGCCTCCCCCAAAATCTGTTTGGCCTCTAAGATCTCCTGCAACCCGGATATCATGGGAAACATAAGCTGGATCCTGCCGTAGGCACTCGCTCTCAGGATGGCCCGCAACTGGCTCTTGAAAATCTCCGGCTCATTGAGACAGAACCGAATGGCCCTCAACCCCAAGGCGGGGTTCATCTCCTTGGATATTTCCAGCTCAGAGGCAAACTTATCTCCGCCCAAATCCAGGGTCCGTATGCTCACCGGAAAGGGGTACATGATTTCCGCTACTTCCCGGTAGTCTTCAAACAATTCATCTTCAGCGGGAAATCCCCTGGAACGAAGGTACAAAAACTCGGTCCTGTACAGACCGATCCCCTCCCCCCCGTAATCCCGGACCGCAGCGACTTCTTCCAGGAATTCTATATTAGCGGTGATCCCCACCTTGTAACCGTCCACGGTCTGGGCCGGAAGGTGGCTTTGTCTGGCAATGCTGGACCGGTAGCTTTCAAGCTGGAGGGCCTTTTCCTGGTAGTGGATAATGGTTCCCTCGTCCGGATCGATAATCACATCCCCGGAACTGCCGTCTACGATCAAAAGATCATGGTCTTCCACCAGGTCGGTGGCCTTTTCCAGACCCACGACCGCGGGAATTTCCAGGGCCTGGGCCATAATGGCCGTATGGGAAGTCCTTCCGCCCACATCGGTGATAAATCCCATGACCTTTCCGATGTTCAATTCCGTGGCATCCGCCGGGGAGAGATCATGGGCGGTGATAATGACCCGCTGGTTGATTTCAGACAGGCTCTGGCCGGGCTCACCCGCCAGGGTCCTCAATATTCTTTCGCTGACGTTTTCCACATCGCCGATACGGTTCCGGATATACTCATCATCGATCTGGCTGAATATCTCTTTGAGGTTTTCCAAAGACTTCTTAAGGGCCCACTCGGCATTTATTTTCTCAGAGAGGATCCGATCAATGGTGGAATCATAGAGCATGCTGTCTTTAAGGATGAGCAAATGACTGTCTAAGATAAAGGAGTGCTCCTTTACCCGTCCGGGCATCCCGTTTTTGATGGAGAGCAGTTGTTTTTCCACCGAACGGACGGCAGTCTCAAACCGATGGGCCTCACTCTGTACCCGGTCGTCATTGACCAGGTATTGATACATGATTTTGACCCGGGACCGGTCCACCACATGGGCCTTTCCGATGACCACACCCGGATAAACCGGAATGCCTCGCAGGCGCCTCTCTTTAGTGGTGGGGTCTGTTGTCATTTCTTCTCCCCGAATTTTTCCTCAAAAAGGGTACTGAGTGCCTCCATGAACTGCCCGGAATCCCCCCCGACTGTTCTGGCCTCCATTTCCGTACCTTTGGGGCATGAAAGGGTAAGGATGGAGAGGATACTGGAACCATCCACCTCCACGCCGTCTTTTTTTAAAAAAAGCCGGGCCTCGTATCGATTTCCCAACTCCACGATTTTGGCAGCGGCCCGGGCATGCAGTCCCAGGCTGTTCCCGATCTTAAGTGTTTTAACCGTTTCCATTCGTCGTACTCAGGCTTTCAAGGGTATTTTTTTGGGAAAGGCATTGTTTGTAGATGTCCCGATATGCCAGGCCTTCTTCCTTTGAAACCGTCTCGGCGATATCTCTGACACTTTGGGTTTGTGCCTTTAAGAGCGATTCGATCCGGTTTAATACCCGCTCATTGATCACGGCAGCCTCTGGGGCGCTCACCCCGGTCCCAGAGATTACCAGGGTAAATTCGCCTCTGATCTTTTCAGAATCCATGTGCGTCAGGACATCGGTGACCGTGCCTCTTTTGATCTCTTCAAATACTTTGGTCATCTCCCTGAGCATGACCATATCCCTGTCCCCCAGTATATCTCTCACATCTGTGAGCATGGCCACCACACGGTGCGGAGATTCAAAAAAGACCATGGTGCGGGTCTCTGTCCGGAGGGCTGTCAGTTCCTTTTTCCTTCTGCCCCGCCTGTTGGACAAAAACCCCAGAAACAGGAAGTTGCCGGTGGGCATTCCGGATACGGAAAGGGCGGTGATCACCGCAGACGGTCCGGGAATCGGCGATACCCGAATCCCCTGTCTCATAGCCTGGTCGATCAGGTAGACACCGGGATCCGAAATACCAGGGGTTCCGGCATCGGTTACCAGGGCCACCTCACCGCCGGACGACAGTTGATCCACAAGGTATCTGGCCCTGGCGACCTGATTATGTTGATGGTAGCGGACCAGTTTTTTCCGAATGCCGTAGTGTTCACAAAGGGATTTTGTATGAGAGACACTCTCCGCCGCTATGATCTCCACCCCTTTGAGTACCCTGAGCGCCCTCAATGTAATGTCTTCCAGGTTGCCGATAGGGGTCGCCACCACATACAGCGTTCCCGGCTGCGCATCAGACGAGGGGGATGGGGGGGTTTTAAGGGCCAAGTGACTCCTCTTGCATGCCTTCGGGGGTGTTTAATATGCCAGATCAAAGGCGTTTTTGATGACCTCTATTTCCGGTTTGCCCTGGGTCAGGCGTACGGCGACCACATCGAATCTGGCTTTGACGTCACAACGATTGTTGGCCTTCATATAGGCCAGGGCCACCTTGGATATCTGCCGTCTTTTCCGGGCATCCACCGCTTCCTTGGCATAGGCCATGGACCGGCCTCTTCGGGTCTTTATTTCGATGAACGCCAGGGTGTCCCCGTCCTCGGCAATAAGGTCCACCTCGCCCAGGGGGCAGCAATAATTTCGAACAATATTTTTGTATCCCAGGCCCTTGATTTTCTTGAAGGCCAGCTTCTCCCCGTATTCGCCCAATGCCAGCCGTTCTTTGGTCACGACATCATCCCTCAACCACCCGCTTGAACGTCACCCGATGAACCGGACACGGCCCATACCGCCTGAGGGCCTCAAGGTGATCCCGGGTGCCGTATCCCTTGTTATGGTCAAACCCGTAGATGGAATACATTTTATGGTACGCCTTCATGATTCGATCCCTGTACACCTTGGCCAGCACGGAAGCAGCGGATATGCTTCGGCTCAGCTGATCGCCTTTTTTCAGGCATTTCTGGGGCAGGGGGAAATTGACTGAGTAAATGCCGTCTACGAGAAGAAATTCGGGTCTCGGGTCCAGGGCCTGGATCGCGAGTCTCATCGCCTCGAGCGAGGCCCTCAAGACATTGAATTGATCGATAAATCCATGAGATACAACCCCTATGGCAGAGGTTAGAACCGCCTCCTGGATCCTGTCAAAGGCCGCTTCCCTTGCCCTCGCAGTCATCCTTTTGGAATCCCTTACCCCCGGCAACGGGGTGTCTTCAGGGAGAATGACCGCAGCAGCCACCACCGGACCGGCCAAAGGCCCCCGTCCGGCCTCATCAACCCCGGCAACGAGATGATGTCCTGCCCGACGCGCCCACGCTTCGTAAAAAAGGGGATCCCTTTCCCGGGGTCCACAGCACTCGGGAAACAAAAGCCTGTTCTCTGACGGGCACACTTACGGCTGCCCCTTGACAGAATGTGCAAGTGTCAACACACCAAGCGTGGCAGAAGACATTAGGTCCTTTTTTCTTTTAGCCTGGCGGCCTTTCCCCTCAGATTTCGCAGATAATACAGCCGGGCTCTTCTGACCTTGCCCCGGGTCCCCACCTCTATCTTGTCTATTACGGGGGAGTGAAGCGGAAACACCCTTTCCACTCCGATACCGTATGAAACCTTTCTCACGGTGAAAGTGGCCCCGATGTTTCCTTTTCGCTTTCGAATCACAACCCCCTGAAATACCTGGATCCGCTCCTTCTCCCCTTCTCTGATTTTGGCGTGCACCTTCACGGTGTCGCCGGGACGGAAGTCTGGGACATCCGTCCGCATCTGTTCCTTTTCAAACGCTTCTATGATATTCATAATTTTCTCCTCTTTATGATACCGCCTGCGGCGTATCCCCCACCAGCCGATCCAGAATAATGGCGGCTGCGGTCCTGACCGAAAGATGGTTGTAACCGTTTACGCCTGCAATGGGCATCAGAACATGGTCCATGGCGTTGATCAGATCAAGGTGAAGTCCCCATGCGGTCCCGAATATGAGCATAACGGCCCTGTTCTCCCTGATCATATGTCTTGCTTCGCCATAGGACAGCATATGTTCGCCCGCAGCCGAGGCATCCGTACCCACCACCACAGGGGCCACGCCTTCCCATGCGCTGACATCCCCTATGGCCCGTTCCAGCGAGGTGGACACACAGACCCGCTGAAGCGCCTCTTTCCGGTCCGGGTTATACCGGGCCCCGTAACCCTCCTGCCAGTGAGTCAAAACACGCTGAACCAGTGCTTTCTGGTCCTCGAGCGGAGTGACGATAAACAGTTGTTTAACCCCATATGTCCTTGCCAGTCTCGCCAGATCATGCAGATCCATGGTGGTTACGGCCGAGGCAATCCGCAGGCAATCCTTGTTGTAAACGGGAAAATGAACAAGCCCCATGTAAAGACGCAAAACAAAGCCCTCTTACCATCCGGCGAGAAGTCGTTCATCTTCACCCGTTAACTTGGCCTTTTTGAGCAGGTCGGGCCGCCTGGACCGGGTCCTTTTGAGGGATTGTTCCCTCCGCCACAGCCGGATCTTCTCATGGTCACCGGAGAGGAGCACCTGCGGCACATCCGTCCCCTGAAACACCCTCGGCCGGGTATACTGGGGGTACTCCAGCAGATGGTCCTGGAAAGAATCCTCAAGATTGGACTTCTCTCCGCCCAGCACACCGGGGATCAGCCGGGTTACCGTTTCCATCACCACCATGGCCGCCAGTTCCCCGCCGCTCAGGATATAGTCCCCGATGGAAAGCTCCACATCGATATTGTTGAGCCTGATCCTCTCATCAATCCCTTCATACCGGCCGCAGACCAGAACGATCTGATCCCAGCCGGACATTTGCCAGGCCACAGACTGATCAAACCGTTTTCCCTGGGGGCTGAGCAACACCACAACGCTTTTCCCCTGGACCCGCTCCAGCGATTCAAGGGCCCTGTGAATGGGTCCCGGCTTCATGACCATCCCTTCCCCGCCCCCGTAAGGGCGATCATCGGTGGTCCGGTGTACCCCCTTGGCGAAATCGCGTATATTGACGAGATGGACACACACCTTTCCCCTTTTTACCCCCCTTGCCAGCATACCTTGTTCCAGGCAGGGGGAAAACATGTCCGGGAATATGGTCAGGATATCAAACCTCATTCAGCTCCAGAAGACCCGGTATGGGAGAAATAGTCATTTTTTTGTTCCCAAGGTCGATCTTTTGGACCACTTCGTGGGTGGCCGGGATAAAAACTTCCCTGTC
>JAWLET010000143.1:0-6800 GCA_041685955.1 Desulfobacteraceae bacterium
GGAACCCCTTTACGGTCCCATCGACCGGGTGGTCTCACCGGAGGTGGTCACCCAATGGATTAACACTATCCTGAGTGTAAAATGGCGGGGCCTGCGGCCGGTAGGGGCGGCACTGGCCCAGATGGCACGCCTGACGGGCGATCGGAAACGGGATTTGAAACCCGAGGTGGTGCAGAGGGTATTGGACTGGCTCAGGCCCCACGAATGGTCTTCGTCCCACGTCAAACCCCTTGAAGGGGTGGTTCCCATAGCGCCACATGAGGAGGGTCTTATTTTCGGAGAATCCCTCCCCTCGGGTCTCCGGTTGCGGCATTTGACGCCGGACGATTTTCAACCCCCTGAAAGCGTGACTTAGGGCTCGCTCAAAAATAAATTCACAGAATTGACGCTCAGATTTGGGTCGGATTTGGTCGTCGCGATTGAGTGAAGCCACAGGAATAGTGAACTATTTAGAGGACTTCACGATTGAACGGCGGCCGAAGCTGGCCCGAATCTGAGATGGGAAAATGGGAAGTTATTTTTGAGTGAGCCCTTAGTGAAAAGCAGGGCAACCCATCTGTCAACCCGGGGCGATTCAGTAATCGTATTTCCAGCTGAAACCGAGTCCGGCCCCGGATTTGCTGCCCGCTTTGCTTTTCACTGAAAAACTGGGGGTGATGTCCACTTCCACTACGATGTCTTGCTGGGCATCGGTGAGATCCTGTTCCATGCCCACATAGACCTTTTCACTGACATACCGCCCCGCCTCCACACTGGGCCCGGTGTCCGGGCCGTCGCCGTCGTCACCGCCGCTGATGGTCAAACGATCCACCCCGAGGAGCTTGCGGGTCTTTCCCATAACATCGGGCATGCCGCTTCCGGAAAGCTGGCTGATGGCGGAGGCCAGTTGATAGGCCTGAAACGGATTCAGTTTGGCCGCTGACCGGCCGAAGAGGATATTGGCCATGATCTCGTCCTGCGGCAGGGGAGGCTGGGAGGTGAGAGCAAGATCGAAGTCGTCGGCCGGACCGGTGATGCGCACCTGGGCATCGATTTCGCCTGCGTTTACCTGGGCCATGACATTCAGAAACGGCGTGGGCGGTGTGGACCCGTCAAAGACGATCTGGCCCTCGGTGATGTGAAAGGTCCGGGCCAGAAACTGATACGTGCCCCGCACCACTCTTAATGTGCCCCGCACCACAGGATTGTGGGCAGGGCCCTGGGCGGTCAACCGGCCCTTGAACTCGGCATCCAGTCCATGCCCCCGCACAAAGAACCTTGCCGGAATCTCCACCACAATGTCCATAAACAGGAATTTAAGGGCCTCACCAGCCTCCACCGGTTCCGTGGACATACCGGAGGGCAGGTTGATCTCCTTGACCGGTATCTCCACCACGTCAGGGGGCAATCGTCCGGGAATGGTCAGTTCGGCCCGATCAAGACGGATGTCTCCGGTCAGATCCAGCCGGTCCTTGGTTCCGTTTATGCGTAGGTTTCCGCTGGCCCTGGTGGTCAGGATTTCTTTTTGCAGGAGCGTGGCCTCTTTGAAGGTCAACCGGGCGTCCATGGGAAAGGGAGGCTCCATGGTGATGTCCCCCTCAAGGCCTATGGCGCCCTCATGGGGGTCAGTGGCGCTCAACCGGGTGAGTCGCAGGGTCCTGCCGGCGGCTTCCAGGCGGCCGTTGATCGAGTCCAGGATAAGCCCCAAGGCCCCGTTCTCGTAGCGGCCGCGGCTGATGGTGGCTTCTCCGTTCAGGGTCCACTCCCGGACAGGGCCGGCGACCCCCAGGTCCACGTCCACCTGGCCGGTCAGGGTATGGTCGTCCATGCCGGGCAATCCCTGGAGGACTGCCATGTCGAGACGGCCCTGCAGGTTTCCGGTGATATCCGCCTCCGGATCCAGATGAAAGGCAAAAGGTTTGAAAGAGAGATGGGCCGGGATGCTCCCCTTGGCCGTAAACGGGGCGTTTCCCAGTCCGGAGAGTTTTGCATCCACCTGGAAGCGCTTTCCCTTACGGGTGGCATTGAGTTTGGCCTCAAGCATCAGTGGACGCATATGATCCCGGCCCGATATCCGGTAGTCACGGATATGCCCCCCCACATTCACTGCCGGATCCACTAAGGGACCCGAGAGGTCCAGACTGATGGAGGCCACACCGGTGAGTTCCCGGTCAAAAACGGGTTCGAACAGGGCCAGAGGGAGATCATTGATGCGGGCCGAGACCTGAATCGTTTCCGTATCAAGCTCCCCTTTGGCCGTCAGGCGACCTTTGGCGGTGTGAAGGTTGAGCTCATCCAGAACAATCCGGCCATTGTCCATGGTGACGGTGGCCGGATGGGGAAGGGTGATATTTAGGTTACGGTAGGAGGCTTTCAACTCATCCAGTCGGAATTGCCACCGCTCCCCGTGCGCCACGTCCAACCGGGTGGACAGGGCCATGCCGTGTTGACCGGTATGGGATAAGGTCCCCTGGGTCTTCAAGCTCACCCGGGCCTGATTTAGCGTGCCCTCGGCCTTTAGTTCCAGGTTTTTAAGGCGGGCGGCCTGAAGTGCTACGTCCCCGGCAGTGATATGCACCCGACCCTCAAGCGGAGTCCAATCGTCGAGCCGGGTCTTGAGGGTTACGGTGGAGAGTTCATGGGTCTTGTAGCGCAGATCATTGAAGCGGGCATCCAGAGTGAGACCCATACCCCTGTCCTTGCCCCCGCTCTCGAGCCGGAAATCGCCGTTCCCTTGGACATCGATCCCTGTTACTGCCCGCAGGAGGTCCAGTGATGCCACGTCCCCGCGGGCGGTACCTGAGATGCGGTTTTTCCCCGGCATTATGTCAAGGTCCGTGGTGAGACCAATGCCCGGAAGGCTTGCCTCGATCCCGGACAGGGCGAGCACCTCCCCCGACCAGGCAAAACCGCCATCCACTGCCAGCGGCTGATCCAGGGCAGTGCCCTTGAGCGTGATGTTCCCGGAAGGCGTGTGGGGAAGCCCCTTTGCACGGACCTGTGCCTGAAGGGCTTGAACGTGCAGGTCGTTTATGGTCAGGTTTGTGGACTCAAGGCCCATATGGGCGGTGAAGTCAGCAAAATCACCCTGAACCCTCCCTTGGCTGGTAACCCTTCCGGCGAGATCAAGGCCTGTGGTCTCTTCAAGCTCAGGGAGCTGTCCTAAAGAAAGGCGGTATTGAGCGTCAAATGCTCCCCTCTCCATGTGGAGCTGCCCGTCCGCGGTCAGATCCAAGTCTTTGCCTGTGATGTGGGCTTGGTCCATTTTGAGCGTGTCATCTGCCAGGAACAGGCGTGTTTTGACGGTCAGTTCCGGACCGACGGTCTCAGCGGCCACGGGCGGGAGCCCGGAGAGGTCTGTAAAGGTCCCGTCCACATGGGCCCTGATGGGTCCGGTGTTGTAATTGCCGTCCGCCCGGGTATGCAGGGTCAACCGGCCGTTGATGGGAGATCCCTCGGCCGGCATCAGGGTCTGGAGCCTGTGGATCCGGGTCCTAAGCTCGGCCGAGAAACGGCCGGTGACCGTGTCCATGCGGGCGTCTTCCACCTGCACGTCCGCATCGTTTGTGGTAAGGTGAAGGCGTTTGATATCCCATGTGGCGAAATCCGGGCTTTTGGCAGTCAGGTCCACTTGAAGCGGGCCCTTGAGCCCCGGGGTCTGAGGCGCATGCGCGCTTTGCGCTGTTCCCCATACATGGGCGGCTTTGAGCCCGGTGAAGTCTTGTTCAAAAGTGAATTTGCTCTTTATGGCGATCTCTTCTGCGGTGATGCCTTGGCCCCGCAGTTCATCCACGGTGGTGGTCACGCCGATACTGGGCTGCATAAAAGGCCCGGTGGCCGTGAGCTGTACCGGTCCCAGTGCCCGGTGGGTCAGGCCGGTCCCTTTCAGGAACGGGGCCATGTGTACCGGGCTGGCCGCCGCCTGCATATTCATGACCCCTTTGGTCAGGTCAAGGGCGCCCTTCACGGATAGACTGCTGGACGGGGCCCGGGCCGTGAACGTGTTTATTCGGATCACGTGCTCGGGGGAAATGGCAGCCCGGCCCGTGATGTCCACATTCAGACCGCCCAGGGCATCGGTTACATGCCCGGGCACTCGGCCGCTCTCGACCTCGATCCGGCCGTCCAGAGCAACGGTCAGGTCCTGGCTCAGCCCGACCTGATAACGGAGTTCTCCCGTACCGTATCCCCCCATCTCCATGTGGAGCTGACCCTTCACTCGGGACAGGGGGCCGTCGGCCCGAAAATCAATCTCCATCCCATGGGTGTCTTTCAGATTGAGGAGGCCGGTTACCAGGCCGCCCGCAGGTTCATAATAGGTCAAATGGGTGGAAATATGCTGCTCCTCAAGATGGTAGGTGGCGGAGAGGCGGAGGGCATGGTCTTTGTGATGGAGGTTCTTTACCTCGGCCCGGGCCTGGATGCGCTGGTGCACGGTTTCCACCCGGGACTCCAGGCTGTAGGCCATGGGGGCCCCGGCCACTGCCTTGCTAAGATCGATCCGGTTGATACGCATCTCATGGATCATGACATGGGGGAGGGAAAGGGGACCCTCCTTTTGGTCAGGTGCTTTCTTTTTGTCAGGAGTATCCCGGATCGAACCGGGCCGCCGGAAGATGGAGAGGCTTTTCATGCGAAACCATTCCACGTCCATAACCCCCCGGAGCAGGGCCCACGGCCTCATGGAGATATCCGCATTCCGGCCCTCCAGCCATACCCCGTGGGTATCGGAGAGGGTCACGCGATCCACCACAACAGAAAAGGGCAAAAACCCGTCAAGGCCCTGGAGGGTCACCTGATAGTCGCCGCTTTCGGCCGTGACCGACGCCACCAGCCCGGTTAGACGATCTTTGGCCCATGGGGTCTGCAATCCGGCCCAGAACAGGGCCAGCAAAAGGATAAGTCCTGAGAGCGTAAACAGCAGGCGCCGCAGCCATTTCACCCACACGAACCTTGTATGGGTCTTCTCCATATCAGCCATTTAAAAAGATTGACCGAGACTGACGTAAATCTGGAAATTGTCGTCCACGCCTTCTCGTTTGTTAATGGGTACTGCCACATCCAGACGGATGGGACCGATGGCGGTATAATACCGAAAACCCAGACCCGCCCCATAGAGGATATCCTGGCGGTTAAAGTCGGGCACCCGGTCCAGAAATGCTGTGCCCCCGTCCAGAAAAGGGACCAGACCCACAGATTCGGTGATTTTACACCGAAGCTCAAGGGAAAATGTGAGCATGGAGAGACCGCCCAGGGGGGTATCCCCCTGGACAGGGCCGGCCGCCTGATACGCATACCCCCGAACGGAGCCACCGCCCCCCGCATAAAACCTCAGATCAGCCGGCATGTCGTCGTGGCTGATGCCGAAAACCTGGCCAAAGGCCGCACGCACCGCCGCCACCACCTTGTCCCCTGAATTGAAATTGTAATAGGTGCTCCCGGCAAGCAGGTAACGGAAAAAACGGATATCCCCGTTGGATATATCCTGATAGGGGGCCAAATTCAGGGAGAGATCATACCCTTCGGTGGGGTTGAGCAGATCCTTCCGGGTGTCCTGGTTTGCCGTGAGGGGGAGGTAAAACAGATGATAGGTGCTGTGCGAATCATCGATCTTGGGTTCGACCCGGCCGTAGCGGAATCCCAGGCCCGCCCCGACTTGAAGGGTTGGGGTGAACTGCCGTTGGATAACGCTCGACAGGTCTACGGACCTGGCATCATAGGCATCCGTGGTTTCGTCGTTCAAAGTGCTTTTGGCAATAAAGGTGTTGTCTTTGTCCATAAACATGGGTTTGTCGAACCGCAGGGAGGCGATCCTTTTTTTGCTGTTGAAGACAGCGCCTGCAGTCAGTTTTTCAGCCATTCCGAAAAGATTTCGATGGGTCCAGCTTCCGCTGACCCCGGGTCCGTAATCGGTGGTGTATTCAACGGCCAGGCGGACGGTGCGGGGCGCGCGTTCCTTGAGCCGTACCGTGACGGGCAGACGGCCCTGGTCGTCCAGCTTACCGGGATTGTCAAACTCCACGAGACTGAACAAATTGGTCCCGAAGAGTGTCCGGCGGGCCCTGTCAATGACGCGGATGTCGTAGGGTTGACCGGCCTTCCAGGGGAGCAACTTCCGGACATATTGAGGCTCCAGGGTCTCAAGGCCCCGAATACGGGCATCCCCCAACAGGGCGGACGGTCCTGGTGTCACTTCAAATTGGACTTCCACCGTGTTTGCGGCAAAATCAGCCGTCACCTCCCGGTGATCGATTTTGGGGAAAGGGTAGCCGTTCCGTTTGTAATGGGACAGGATGAACTTGCCTGCATCCACCACCTTTTGTGCGGAATAGGGTGAGGTGTCGGCAATGCCGGCCTCGGCCGGTGTGGGCGGGGCCAGGGCTTCAGGGGGTGCATTTGGAGCCAGACCGATGGAAGGGGACGACAAGGTAAATCGCGGTCCTGGTTCAATTTTAAATCTCACGGTCACGGGTTTTACCTCCGGGTCATCAGGGTCAGAGACCCTTTGCACTTCGTCCGGATCCGCTTCAAAATCCGGCTTGGCCGGGATGATGGTCACGTCCACTTTGCCTCGAAAAAACCCAAAGGACCTTAAGACCTGCTGCATCTTCGGGATATCCCCGTGGGCACGCCGCTTTAACAAGGCCAGGGACCGGGGCGGGTCATCTTTCTGTTGAACCGTCTCGGAAACCTCTCCCAGAAGCTTGTCAACTTTACCAGGGGTTGCAATGGGATTTTGTATGTCCACCACATAGAAAACATTCTCCCGGGAATCTGCGGCCAAGGATTGCGTGGCCCACAGCACGCCCAGGAGGGTCAGC
>JAWLET010000144.1:0-6770 GCA_041685955.1 Desulfobacteraceae bacterium
CGGTTAAAGATCTCGGACAACCCGTGGCCGTAAAAGATATTATCCCCCAAAACCAGGGCCACCGTATCATCTCCGATAAAGGATTTGCCGATAATAAACGCCTGGGCCAACCCCTCCGGCCTCGGCTGTTCCAGATAGGAAAACGAGAGACCGAGCCATTCTCCATCGTTCAAGAGTTGTTTGAACCTCGGCAGATCCTCGGGCGTGGAGATAATAAGGATCTCCCTGATCCCCGCCAGCATCAGCGTAGACAGCGGATAGTATATCATGGGCTTGTCATATACCGGCATCAACTGTTTACTCACCACCCGCGTGAGCGGATAAAGCCGGGTCCCTGACCCTCCTGCCAGAATAATCCCTTTCATTTTCCTGACTTCCTTATTCTCCTTATTATGGTTGAACCCCGGCCCGGCATTCGTGATTTCGCACCTGCCTCCGGGAACCCCCTGCGGAGATATTGATACCAATTCATGCATGCTGTTGTAAACATTTTATTGGCCCATTCTCCTTGATGGATGCCAATGTGGCGTCCCCGCCTGTTTTATAAGTCCCGGGTCACACTTGTTTTCAAGGGAGTCTGAGCAAGCGTGGATCTTGACACGCGTCACCGCTTCTTCTACACTGCTTGCAAAAGGACCTGCCATAGGTCATGGAAGCTGGGTCAGCATGCAAATCAGGGGGTAGAGATGAAAGGGAAAAAGATCCTGGTGGGGGTAACCGGAGGTATCGCCGCATACAAGGCTGCGGAACTGGTGAGACTGCTGGTGAAAGCCGGGGTTCATACCCGCGTGGCCATGACCACTGCCGCCACCCGGTTTGTAACCCCGCTTACCTTTGAGGCCCTGTCCGGCAACCGAGTGGTTGAGGCAATGTTCGACCCCAAAACCAGGCCCCTGGACCATATAACGTGGGGGCAGAATGCCGATCTCATCATTATTGCCCCGGCCACCGCCGACATCATCGCAAAGATGGCTCACGGCATTGCCGACGATTTCCTTTCCACCTGTATCCTGGCTGCCACGGCTAAGATAATGATCTGCCCTTCCATGAATTCCCGAATGTTCATGAATCCGGCAACACAGCACAACCTGGATCAACTCAGGGAACGAAACATATTCGTCATGGATCCCGGTACCGGGGACCTGGCCTGTGGTACGGAAGGCCCTGGCCGATTTCCCGAACCCGAGCATATCGTGGAACAGGCCCGGAACATCCTCTCCAAAAAAGACCTTTCAGAGATGAAGATACTGGTGACCGCAGGACCCACCATCGAACCCATGGATCCGGTCCGGTTTATCACCAACCGATCCTCCGGCAGGATGGGCCATGCCCTGGCCCGGGCCGCGGCCCGCCGGGGGGCCGAAGTAATCCTGGTGAGCGGACCGACCTCCCTTCCCTGCCCCTCAGGCCTTACCTTCCTCGCGGTAAAGACGGCCCAGGAAATGAGAGACGCGGTTTTTCAAAATCTTGCCGGTTGTGATATGATCATAAAGGCTGCCGCGGTCTCTGATTACCGCCCGGCGTCCGCCGCTGTTCAGAAGATCAAAAAGGGAGCGGAACGGGTGTCCCTGGAACTAATCAGGACCCCTGATATCCTGGCTGAACTGGGCTCTAAAAAGACCGAATCCGGTTTTGTCCTGATAGGATTTGCAGCGGAAACCGAGGACCTGATGGCCAATGCCAGGGATAAGCTGACGTCCAAACATCTGGATATGATTGTGGCCAATGATGTTTCCCAGGGCGATGCCGGGTTTGAGACGGACACCAACCGGGTTAAACTGGTCTTCAAAGACGGGAGCGTGGACGACATTCAGCTCATGACAAAAGATGAGGTGGCGGATCTGGTTCTGGATAAGGCCAAGGCATTGAAAGATTGGTAGGGCCCTATGCTCAGCACAAAAGATGAACTCAGGGAAATATTCGCTGATATCAAGGCGCTTACCAGGGCATATGCGGATCTGGGGGTCTTCCCGCCCCCCGTGTCTGCTGATACGCTCAGGTTTGTGCAGCAAAGCAGCCTGCCCGCCATGTCCGGACACCGGGAAGGAGATCCGGACACTGCGGATCGAACTGAACCGGGAGCGCCACATGATCCTCCACCGCAATTCGTCTCGCTGGAGGCGCTGAGTGCCCATGTGGGGGAGTGCCAACGCTGCCCGCTTCACAAAAACCGAAACAAGCTGGTGTTTGGCGAGGGGCCTTCCAAAGCCAGGCTTGTTTTTATCGGCGAAGGTCCGGGCGCGGACGAGGATATGGTGGGTCGCCCCTTTGTGGGAAAGGCCGGAAAGCTTCTAACCCGAATCATCGAAGACGGCATGGGCCTGAACCGGCAAGCCGTCTATATCTGCAACATCGTCAAATGCCATCCGCCCGGGAATCGCGATCCGAAACCCGAAGAAATCGAGGCCTGTATACCGTTTTTAAAACACCAGATCAACATCATCAGACCCGAAGTCATCTGCACCCTGGGACGGGTGGCGGCCCAGGCCCTGTTCGGACAGAATTTCAAGATTACCCTCCAAAGAGGTCACTGGCAGGACTATCAGGGGATCCCTGCAATGCCCACCTTTCACCCGGCCTATCTTTTGAGATACCCTGATTCTAAACGCCAGACCTGGGAGGACATCAAACAGGTCATGGAAAGACTGGGTCTGGAGATAAAATGAAATGACTAAGATGCGTTTTCGTTTGCTGACCGTCCTCTCTATCGCCCTGATCTTGTGCTGCGGGATCCCGGCGCCGGCCTTATCTGTGAACGACAAGGCCCCGGACGAACTTATGATTATCGAACTGGACGGTCCCATTAATCCTGGAAATGCCTTATACGCGGCCAGGGGGATTGAAGAAGCCCAGGAGACCGGAGCGGCCCTGATAATTATACGGCTGGATACCCCCGGGGGCCTGGCCTCTTCCATGCGGAATATTGTGAAGGCCATACTGAACTCCTCTGTGCCGGTGGTGGTGTATGTAGGACCCCGGGGGGCCGGTGCGGCCTCTGCAGGGGTGATGATCACGGTCTCGGGCCATGTGGCGGCCATGGCCAAGGGAACCAATATCGGGGCGGCCCATCCGGTGACCGCAGGAGGCAAGGATATTCAAGAGACCATGAACAAAAAAGTACTCAATGACATGGCCTCCTATGGCAGAGGCATTGCGGAAAACAAGGGACGAAACGGGGAGTGGGTGGAAAAGGCCATTCGGGAGAGTGTCTCCATCACTGCGGATGAGGCCCGTGAGAAATACGTGGTGGATCTGGTGGTCAAGGATATGGATGACCTGATCGAAAGACTGGATGGCCGTAAAGTGTACATGGCCGACGGCCCGATTACACTTCGAACCCAATCCCTCAGGGCGAAATTGTATCAGCCCGGGTTCCGGGACCGGGTCCTTAAAACCATCAGTGACCCCAATATCGCCTACATCCTGATGATGCTCGGGCTGGCTGGACTCTATTTTGAGCTGTCCAATCCGGGGGCCATTTTTCCAGGGGTGATCGGCGCCATTTCTCTTATTTTGGCCTTCTTTTCCTTTCAGACCCTGCCGGTCAACTATGCAGGCCTGATCCTTATTGCCCTTGCCATCATATTTTTTATTGCCGAACTGATAGTGGCAAGCTATGGTATACTTTCCATCGGCGGACTCATATCACTGACCTTGGGTTCGATCATGCTGTTTGAAGATGTGGGAGTGTCTCTGAAACTTATGCTGCCGACCATAATCTTAGTGGGCGGTTTCTTTGTGGTGGTGACAGCCCTGGCGGTTCGAGCCTACCAGCGGAAACCAAAGGGGGGGGCTGAGGGCCTTTTGGGGGAGATCGGCGTGGTCAAGGAGCCCCTCTCCCCTGAGGGTCTGATTTTTGTTCATGGGGAGTACTGGCGGGCGGTTTCAAGCCAACCCATTGAAGCCGATGAAAAAGTGGAGGTCATCGGAATTGAGGGACTTCTTCTACAGGTGAAAAGGGCCACGGACATCAATCATTCAGCGTAGGTATAACGGGAATCCTCTGAATCTGTACACCTTTATGCTCTGAACCCACATAGACCTTTAATGAAAGGGGGAAAGAAATGTTCTACATACTGGCATTAGTCCTTGTTGTGCTTTTTTTAGTTTCAGCTATTAAGATTCTGAAAGAGTATGAACGGGGAGTGATCTTCCGTCTCGGTCGCGTAATCAAGACAAAAGGTCCCGGTTTAATCATACTGATTCCGGTAATCGATAAGATGGTCAAGGTGAGCCTGCGACTCGTGGCCATGGATGTTCCCTCCCAGGATGTGATCACCCGGGACAATGTCTCGGTACAAGTCAACGCGGTAATCTATTTCCGGGTAATGGACCCCACCAATGCCACCATCGAGGTGGAAAATTATCTTTTTGCCACCTCCCAACTGGCCCAGACCACTCTGAGAAGCGTCTGTGGCCAGGTGGAACTTGATGAGCTTCTGGCCGAAAGAGACAAGATCAATGCCCGATTGCAGACCATCCTGGACAAGCAGACAGACCCATGGGGGATAAAAATTTCCAATGTGGAAGTCAAACACATTGACCTGCCCGATGAAATGCAGCGATCCATGGCCAGGCAGGCGGAAGCTGAGCGGGAACGACGGGCAAAGGTCATCAATGCAGAAGGGGAATATCAGGCAGCCAACCGGCTGGCCGACGCGGCTGAGATCATTCGAAGACATCCTGAGGCCCTTCAGTTGAGATATCTGCAGACCCTGAGGGAGATCTCATCGGAAAGCAACTCCACCACACTTTTTCCCATCCCCATCGATTTGTTGTCCCCATTCATAAGGAAGGCCCAGGAAAATCCCAGTTGAAACAGGTAATCGGCCGCTGAATAGAAGGATGGAAGATTCCGTCTTATAAAAATATGAAAAGCGATTGTGTTTACTGATTATTCTGTGTTATATTAAAAGTTTAAAGTTTTCGAAAATATCCAAATAGACCGAAAGGATGAACAGGAGAAAGACAATGGAAGAAGAAGCCAAAACAGAGGCGACCGAAGAAATCACGGAACCAGCCAAAGACGGAGATGAGACCCCTGAACAAAAGGCTGCGGAAGCCCCACCAAAGAAGGCCCCGCCCTTTGACAAGCCCCTGAACAAAATGACCAATCCCGAACTCAAGGATATCGCCATGGAGATACCCGGGGTTACCGGGACCCATGCCATGAAAAAGGACAAACTCCTGGCGATTATCAGGGAGTACTGGGAAATTGAGGACGAAGGTCTTCAAGAGAAAAAAAAGAAGGCTCCCAAACCCATTGCCACCATCAAAAGCCTGAAAGCAAAAATGGTTGAGCTGAGAGAAGAAAAAGCGCGGGCCCGGCAAGCCCATGAGAAGGAGCGGATGGATATCCTGCGCAGGCGCATTAACCGGCTCAAAAAACAGACCCGGAAGGTGGCGAAGGGATAATCAGCGCAAAAGCGGCTTGCCTTTCGCCCCAAAATGAATCCTGATTCCCACAAAACCGCGGCCATCATCCCAGCTGCCGGCGCGGGTATCCGCATGAAGCGCCACAGGGCCAAACAATTCCTCACCTTACAGGACAGGCCCATCCTGGCCGTGACCCTACAGGCCTTTGAGGACTGCCCTGAAGTGGATGCGGTCATTGTGGCGGTGCCTCCGGCGGACGTGGCCTACTGCACCGAGGAGATTGTGGCCGGATTTGGTTTCAGCAAAATCAGGGCAGTCGTAGCGGGCGGGCCACGACGTCAGGATTCGGTGCGGCTCGGAATCGAGGCCACGGCAGGGCGATATGGACTTATCGTCATCCATGACGGGGTCAGACCGCTTATCACCCCCGGACTTTTGAGCCAGGTCATTGACACCGCAAGGACTTACCGGGCGGTGATTACGGCCCTGCCTGCCAAGGAAACCGTAAAGGAAATCAACCAGCTTAAAGAGGTCGTCAAGACCTGTGAACGTGAGCGGATATGGCTGGTTCAGACCCCCCAGGCCTTCCGTTATGAGGATATCTTGCACGCCCATCAGCGGGCCCTGGACAGGGGCTGGCAGGAAGCGACGGATGACGCCTTCCTGGTGGAACGCTGTGGAATCCCGGTGAAGGTTGTGGAAGGCCTTGAGCGAAACATCAAGGTCACCACTCCCTTTGATCTGGAAATGGCCCGTCACTTGATGAATCCGGAGATAACATCGGAGTAAACATGATCCTCAGGATAGGGACAAGGGGAAGCAAACTGGCGCTCAAACAGAGCCAGTGGGTCAAGGAACAGCTCGAGTCTCGGCATCCGGATCTGCAGGTGGAACTCATCACCATCAAGACCACGGGAGATAAGATTCTTGATGCCCCGTTGAACAGGATCGGGGGCAAAGGCCTTTTTGTGAAAGAGATAGAAGATGCCTTGCTCCAGGGAGAGGTGGATGTGGCGGTGCACAGCATGAAGGATGTGCCTGCCCAATTACCCGAACCCCTGACCCTTTCCACATTCCCAGTGCGAGAATCTCCGAATGATGCGTTTATTTCCATTGAATTTTCGGACCTTGATGCGCTTCCCATGGAAGCGACGGTGGGGACAAGCAGCCTGAGACGGGGAGCCCAACTCCTTCATATGCGACCTGACCTGCATCTTCTCTCCTTGAGGGGGAATGTGGACACCCGACTGGGCAAACTGGAACAAGGAGAAGTTCAGGCCGTTATCCTGGCCGCCGCGGGCCTCAGGCGGATGGGACTTGCACACCGGATTACGCAGATGATTCCTTTTGAACAAATGCTGCCGGCCATCGGCCAAGGCGCCCTGGGATTGGAG
>JAWLET010000145.1:0-6768 GCA_041685955.1 Desulfobacteraceae bacterium
ATGCGTGCATCCGGGACCGGGAGTGCAGTCCCTTCTGCATCCACCCCCTCATCCAAGGATACTGAATTGAAACGCCTAAAGGAAAAGGCCGATGAGATGCGCAAGCAGATTGAGCAGATCGAATCCAGCATCAGCAGTCTGGAAAACAAATGACGCCTATAGCAGTGGGACGTACTAAATCAAAACGCCTTCAGGCGTTTTCGGAAACAAATCGGAGGTTGACAACTTATGGCAAATGAAGAGCAGTCCAGACAGGATCAGCAGAAAAAGCAGGATGAAGACATAAAACAAAGCTTGGCCAGGATAAAGCACAAGATCCTGGTGATGAGCGGTAAGGGAGGAGTGGGCAAAAGCAGTATTGCGGCCTATCTGTCAGTGGCCCTGGCCAAGCGAGGCTATAAGGTGGGGTTGATGGATGTAGATCTTCACGGTCCCAGCATTCCCCGCATGTTGGGTCTTAAGGGAACCATTGAAGCCAGTGCCAGTGGGGGGAAGGCCCATGCAGTCAGGTATACCCCCAATATGGAAGTCATTTCCATTGAACCGCTCATGGGCGACAACAAGGATGCGGCTACCATATGGAGGGGTCCCCTTAAGATCGGCGTGATCCGACAGTTCATATCCGATATCGAATGGGCGGACCTGGATTATATGATTATCGATTCACCGCCGGGCACCGGGGACGAGCCCCTGACCGTGGCCCAGACCGTCCCGGATGCAAAGGCCTTGATCGTCACCACTCCCCAGGAGGTGTCCTTGGCAGATGTCCGGAAGTCCATCAATTTCTGCCGTCAGGTCAATATGGAGATCCTGGGACTAGTGGAAAACATGAGTGGGTTTAAATGCCCCCATTGCGGAAAAACCATTGATATTTTTAAGACCCAAGGGGGGATGCTCACAGCCAAAAAGGAGGGATTGAGGCTTTTGGGGACCCTGCCCCTGGAACCGGAAGTGGTAAGCCGCGGGGATCAGGGAAATATGACCCTATTGGACGACAATAGCCTGGTGATTACACAGGAATTCAACAAAATAGTGGATGCGGTGGTGGAGGCTTCGGGTCGCGGTCAGGGGACGGTCGGGACCTCTGAGAAAGAAAAGGCTTTCGCGGATGAGAAAGCGAGCTCAGCCAATGCCAAAATCATCGCCGTTCCAGTAACAGACGGGAAACTGGCAGCGCATTTTGGTCATTGTGAGCAATTCGCCTTCATGGAAACCCAAGATGGAAAGCTGCTCAAAACCAAGATGCGAAATCCGCCCACCCATGAACCCGGTGTGTTGCCGCGGTGGCTCCATGAACAGGGTGCCCATGTGCTGATCGTGGGCGGCATGGGGGAAAGGGCCCAGCAGCTTTTGAGGGAAAAGAACATTGAAGTCCTCATCGGTGCGCCCATGGATTCTCCCGAGTCCCTGGCCAACCAGTATCTGTCCAACACCCTGATGACGGGTGATAATATGTGCGATCATTAGACCGTTTCAGATGAAAGAAAAGGTCGAAATCCATGAGGATAGCATAGGAGCTAAGGTATGATTATCAGTATTGCAAGCGGAAAAGGGGGCACAGGAAAGACGACCGTGGCCACGAACCTGGCTGTTTCGCTGAAAGGGGATGTCCAGGTACTGGATTGTGATGTGGAAGAACCCAATTCACAGCTCTTTATTCAGGCAGACATGGAATCGGAGCACATAATCGACACCCCTGTGCCCGAAGTGGATATGGACAAATGCACCCTCTGCGGCAAATGTGGCGATATATGCCAGTTCAAGGCCATTGTGGTCATAGGGGAGACTGTATTGGCGTTTCACGAACTCTGTCACAGCTGCGGAGGATGTGTGCGGGTCTGCCCGGAAAATGCCATCACAGAGGTAGGTCGGGAGTTGGGTGTGATTGAGCAGGGCCACCGAAACGGCCTTGAATTTGTCCATGGAATGTTGCGCGTGGGGGAGGCCATGTCTCCGCCGCTTATCCGAAAGGTACGTGAATATGCCCGGCCGGAGGCATTGACCATTATTGACGCCCCGCCGGGGACTTCCTGTCCGGTGATTGCCTCTATGAAAGGGGCTGATTTCGTTTTACTGGTCACAGAGCCGACCCCTTTTGGATTGTATGACCTCAAACTGGCCGTGGGCGCTGTCAGGCTTTTGGAGATTCCATGCGGGTTGGTGATCAACCGCTCAGACATGGGGGATGACCAGGTAAAACGGTATGCACAAGAGGAGAACATTCCTGTGTTGATGGAAATTCCCTTTGATAGAAAGATCGCTGAGGCCTACTCCAGGGGAGAAATGATCGTGACGGCCATACCCGAGTGGAAAGAAAAATTCCAGGAACTGTATCAGCGTATTGAAGATATTGCAGGGTGAAAAGGAGTTGGTTCGATGAAAGAAATCGTTATTATAAGCGGAAAAGGCGGCACAGGAAAGACCACTATTATTTCGACCTTCGCCTCATTGGCCGAGAACAAGGTGCTTTGCGATGCGGATGTGGATGCGGCCGATCTTCATTTGATCATGAATCCGGATATCAAGGAACGTCATGATTTTGCCTCCGGTCACACGGCCAGTATCAATCAAGACAAATGTACCGAGTGTGGCCTGTGTCGTGATTTATGCAAATGGAATGCCATCAGCGAGGATTTTGTGGTGGATGAAATTGAGTGTGAGGGCTGCGGGGTCTGTTATTATTTCTGCCCGGAAGAAGCCATCGATTTTCCGCTGAATACCTGTGGGGAATGGTATCTGTCAGATACCCGTTTCGGGCCCATGGCCCATGCCCGGCTGGGCATTGCAGAGGAGAATTCGGGAAAACTGGTCTCACTCATTCGTCAGGAAGGGAAGAAACTGGCTGAAAGCAGGAATCTGGATTTGCTGATTACAGACGGTCCTCCGGGCATAGGGTGCCCGGTCATTGCCTCTCTCGGGGGGGCCGCGGCCGTATTGATTGTGGCCGAGCCCACGGTATCGGGCAAACACGATATGGAGCGGGTGGCTGAACTGGCGGCTTTTTTCAAGATTCCTGCCATGGTGAGTGTCAACAAGTTTGATCTTAACCCTGAACAAGGGGAGGCCATTGAAGCCTTTGCCAGGGAAAAAAATGTAAAGGTGATGGGACGGGTTCCTTTTGATCCCGTGTTTACCAAAGCCATGGTTCAGGGACAGACCGTGGTGGAATTTGATGAGGGTTCCAAAGGGTGTGAAGCGGTGACGCGATTATGGACAGAACTGGCAGGGCATCTGGATTTGTGAGTGAAGTAAATAAAAGGGATTTTTGTTGGGTTTCAGAGAAAAGCGGGGCAGCAGAATTTTGCGGTGACCCGTGCAGAAATCACAGCAAAGTGGGTAGAACCTGAGAGTGAAAGGGAGGTACAAAAAATGCCGAGAGGAGATGGAACAGGCCCGAGAGGTCAAGGACCGGGAACCGGTAGAGGCATGGGTCGAAGCGGCGGCGGTGGTCGCGGTCGGGGTGGAGGTTTCGGTGCAGGACCCGGGGGGTTCTGCGTTTGTCCCAACTGCGGTGAAAAGGTGGCCCACCAGCTGGGTACGCCCTGTTATGAACGGAATTGCCCCAAGTGCGGTACGGCTATGACGCGGGAATAGCACCGATGGAGTCATGCGTACACACCGCCCATTGAGATAATCGAATATGCGGACCTATCTTGACTGTTTCCCCTGTTTTCTGTCCCAGGCGCTTCGAGCGGCCAGAATGGCCACAGACGACGAAAAAAAGGTGAAACAGGTACTGGATGAGGTGGGGATGATGCTGAAAGACATCCCGCTGACCAGCACTCCGCCCGAAAGTGGACGAAGGATCTATCAGAAGGTCAGCGCAATTACCGGAAACAAAGATCCCTATAAGGAGATAAAGGCGGAAAATACCCGAAAGGCGTTGTCCCTCTATCCGGCTTTAAAGGACCGAGTCCAAGCATCCGAAGACAGCCTCTTGACGGCCGTTCGGATCGCTATCGCCGGAAATGTCATAGATTTTGGACCCGGAAAGGCATTTGACCTCAAACAGGACATTGAAGAACCCCTGACCAGGGATTTCGGCATAAATGATTATCCGTCGTTTAAGGCATGTCTGAATGCCGCCCGGGAGATTCTCTTTATCGGGGATAATGCGGGGGAGAGTGTTTTTGATCGGATCCTGATCGAGGAAATGAAAAAGCCGGTACGATATGCGGTCAGGGGAATGCCCATCATCAATGATGTGACCTTTGCTGATGCGGTCCAGGCGGGGATTGATGAGGTGGCCGCGATTATCTCTTCAGGAACCGATGCGCCCGGGGCCATCCTTGCCACATGCAGTCCCGAATTCCGGAATCTGTATGAGGGTTCCTCTTTCATCGTCAGCAAGGGGCAGGGGAATTATGAGGCCCTGTCCCATACCGGGGGGCCTTTGTTTTTTCTGTTAAAGGCCAAATGCAGGGTCATAGCCGAGGACTTGGGGGTGAAGGAAGGGGACATCGTGCTGAAGCAGGTCAAGGGGTCCACCAGGTGATGAAAGGCAATCTCCGAATGGGAAAAGGGCAGGGCAAGGGGCTCACGGGCCGAAGACGACATCCGGACCCCGGTGGACGGTATCCATTGGCACCGGCCAGAGGCCGGGAAACGAAAGGGATCTTTCCGAGGATATGGTCCCAGCGTCGCATGCCCACCCCGGTGTCTCCCATATCCCTGGAAGGGGCTGAGAGAGATGCGCTTGGAAATCTGAGAAAAGACATTCGAGCCGTGGAAGCCAGGCTTCACCACCTGCAGGATCAGATCCGTACTGTGGCAGATGGGGCCCCGGGCGTGCCCATGACGGCCGTTGTGGACCCCAAAAGATGTGTGGGATGCGGGACCTGCCAGGAGGTGTGTCCGGTGGGCGCCATTACCGTGGATGAGATTGCCCACGTTGATTCCAGCTGGTGTAAGGGGTGCGGGGCCTGTGTGGCACAGTGCCCGAGAGAGGCCCTTACGCTGCAGGTCTGAACAACGATTCATGATGGAGAGGAAAACAGTGGCCATAAAGGACTATTACCGAATACTCGGCGTTACGCCGGAGGCCTCGGCAACGGAAATCAAGCGCGCCTATCGGGAGCTGGCCATGCGATATCATCCGGACCGAAACGGCGGAAATCCAGATGCAGGAGAAAGGGGTTTGGAAAAAGGGGCTGCGGCAGATGTAATCGGTGAAGTGGATTACCTTGCGCAGAGCACCCTTTAGGTATCACTGTACATCATAAAGAGGGAGCTAAAACTCCAGGAGGAGACCATGTGCCTGAGCACTGTATATATGCATTCGGGAGGTGAGGAAAAGGAGATCATGAAGGATGTGGCCAGCATAGAGGCCGAGGGGGATGGGTTCTGGTTCATCGATCTGTTTGGAGAAAAGCGCTTTGTCCAGGGCCGGATCGAAGCCATCAATCTCTTGGACGGCCACTTTGTGATGCTCAATAACGAGGCTTCAAATTAAGGCCTGACTAAGTGTTAATGTGGAGTCTGCCGTGAAGATCCTGGATGATTTGATCTCCATACTGCCCGATCATGAAGGAGTGAAAGACATTCGCCAGGGGGTGTTTCATACGGCGGTGTGGACCCGACACTGCGGATTGGCCGCCACCCTTCCCCGGGATGCCCTCAGGCAATCCCCTCCCATGGTCCAAGCCCCTGGTTTTCTGATGGAAAAGGGGTGCCGGGAACTGGTAGAGTTATCCAGGTCCGAGCACATCCTTGAGGCGGCCATGGGAATGGCGGCCATTAATTCCCTACTCGAAGTGGATATGAATTCATGCACGGAGCTTAATGCAGCGGATCTCATTATGGAAAAGGGGGAAAATAAGCACATCGCCATTGTGGGGCACTTCCCGTTTATTCCCAGGATTGAGAACATGGCCAAAACGCTCTGGGTGGTGGAGAAAAATCCCCAGCAGGGGGATTTTACCGAAGCCGAGGCTGGACAGCTGATTCCCCGGGCCGATGTGGTGGGGATCACGGGGACCGCCTTTACCAATCATACCATGGAACACCTGCTGGATCTCTGCCCTCCGGAGGCCTATGTGGTGGTGTTGGGGGATACGGCCCCGCTCTCCCCTGTATTGTTCGACTATGGGGTAAACGCGGTGTCCGGGACAAAGGTCGTGGACCCTGATCTGGCCCTGAGATGTGTCAGCCAGGGGGCCAATTTTAGGCAGATAAAAGGGGTAAGCCGTTTGACCATGATGCGATAAATCGTGGTATGGCAACAGGGAGGATGACTCAGACACGCAGACCCGAAAGAGAAGACCTATCGTGACCCAGCCTTTGGATCGATTGGCCCTGCTTTCCGCACCATGGCCTTTCTTCGACCGTCCCTCGGTTCAGTTGGGCACCCTCAAAGGCTTCTTAACCCAAGCGCTTCCGGACCTGGCGGTGGATACCTACCACCTGTACCTCCGGGTGGCCCAGGCCGTGGGCTTTTCACTCTATAAGAATATCAGCAACCGGCTGTGGGTGGCGGAATGTCCCTATGCCGCACTCCTGTATCCGGAACGAATGGAGTCCATTCACCGATTCTGGCGCAGAAAAGTCCGTCAGGATCCCCTGCTGGCCTCAACGGATTTTGAGCGCTTGTGTAATCGGATTAAGGCGGTGTCAGTTTCCTTGATAGAAAACATATCCTGGGAATCATATGGCCTGATCGGGTTTTCCCTTTGCCTGGCCCAGTTGAGCAGTTCGCTCTATTTTATCCGGAAAATCAAATTATGCGCTCCCGAGACCCCCATTGTGGTGGGGGGATCGGCATGTGCCGGG
>JAWLET010000146.1:0-6764 GCA_041685955.1 Desulfobacteraceae bacterium
ACCTTGCTATGAATCCGGAGTCAATACGGTCCATAAGGCGTGATCCATCAGGGTGTTGACGGGTATGGCTTCGAATACAACGGATATAAAAGGGCGTTATGAAAAATAAGAGAAATACAGGTCTTTTTCTGACAATCGGTTTGATCGTGCTGGTCCTGGGGGTCCTGGGTTGGTTTTTGATCACCATTTTCGAATCAGAGAAACCAGTGGTACAGTTGGCGCCATTGCCCGAGTTTCTCAAGGGGGAGCAGGAATTCAGTTTAAAGGCCAGCGATATGAAAAGAGGGCTTAAAAGCATTAAGGTCTCCTTGAAACAGGGAAGCCGGGAAATTACCGCTTTTGAGAAGGAATTTCCGTTTAAAGGGTTTTGTAATGCCGAAGGCTTTCACCAGTTTGAAACCGCCTTTACCATAGATCCTTCCCGGCTCAATCTGGCCCAGGGACGGGTGGACCTTCAGGTGCGGGTGCGGGATTATTCCAGGCGAAACGGCGGTGACGGCAACCTGAGCCGGTTGGATCACAAGATGACTCTGGATACCATTCCACCGGCCATCAGGGCCATCAGCCGGCTTCATTATGTGAATGTGGGCGGTTCCGGTCTTGTGGTGTATCAGACCAGTTCGGATTCGGTCAAAAGCGGGGTTTATGTGAACGATCGGTTTTTCCCAGGATATCCGCATCCGGACAGCCCGGAGGGGCGCCATGTGTGCTATTTCGGGATTCCGGTCCCGGGCCAAAAAAAGTATAATATCCATCTGTGGGCGGAAGACAAGGCCGGGAACCAGACCCAGGCCAGCTTCTACTGTCGAGTCAAGAAAAAGCGTTTTCATACCGATAAAATCAATATTACGGACCGCTTCTTAGACAAGATATTCCCCTATTTCGCCTATTATCTGAAGGGAATGGATGCCGAAAACATAGAGAAATTTCTCAAAATCAACCAGGAGTTGAGAGAAAAAAACAATTCGACTTTCTTTGAATTAAGAGATCGAACCACCCCGGAACGTCAGTGGGAGGGAGTCTGGCTGAGGCTCAAAAACGCCGCCCCCATGGCCGGATTCGGGGAGAAGAGAACCTATTATTATGACGGCAAGGAGGTGGACCGACAGATACACCTCGGGGTAGACCTGGCCTCTTTGGCCCATTCCCAGGTCCAGGCCGCCAACAACGGCACGGTCATTTTCACCGGCCGTGTCGGTATCTATGGACAAACCGTGGTCCTGGACCATGGCCAGGGGCTGGCCTCCACCTATTCCCACCTGAGCGCCATCAATGTGGAAAAGGGGCAAAAGATCACCAAAGGCGACGTGGTGGGCACAACCGGGCGGACCGGGCTGGCGGCCGGGGACCATCTGCATTTCGGCGTCATGGTCAACGGACTGTTCGTCAACCCCATCGAATGGTGGGACAGCCACTGGATAAAGGACAATGTCACCCGGAAACTGGACCTGTTAGAAGAGGCCAAATAGGCCAAAAAAATCTCAACATTTTCTCTACATGCAGGTCCTTCCAAAATTCCGCGAAGCGGTTCAGTTCCCCCTGATATCCTGAAAAATGCGCCGGCGCATTTGCGTAAATAAAGATTGATGCATTCGTAAAAAGTCGTCACCCCGTTGAAAAACTGGGTCCAGGGGTTTGATAAGAGCCTGATAATACTGGATTCCGGCTTTCGCCGGAATGACGGAAAGACCGTATGTTCGACTTTTTACGAGACCATCAAGATTTAGCCACAATTTCTTCAGCTTCTTGATATCTCTTCCCTCATGTCGCTGTACGGCATCCTTCCCTATGACAGGCGTGTACTAATCTTTGAGGATCTGCCCTGAATCGCCAGCGACTTCCTCACCTGTCATTTTTAGTTGCTTTTGGTAATTAAGAGTATTTTTTAAATCCAGTTCCATTTTTTATTGACAGAAGATCCCTCAACTGACTATATGTCCTCCCTGACATATGTCTGTGGAAAGGGGATTTTTTGTACTCCTCCGATCCCCCTTCCATAGACCCCAATTGATAATCCCTTGATATTGGAGATCCCTGCGCTCCCGCTTAAACAGCGGAGCAAGAAATGCGAGCGCCGGGCGTCTTCGCGCTTTTGCGGATGTGAAATGGAGCACTTTGTTTTCACCGGATATGTTATTGATTTTATGCTTTATGGCGGAGTTCTGCTAAGCGCCGTTTTGAGACAAAGCCGTCTTTCCCGCAGCCTGGCTGTTTTGGCCGTTGCGGCCAACGCCGCCTTGCTGGCGATCATCTCCATGGTCTCCGGCCAGGCCCCTGTGTTTGACATCTTGGGTGGGCTCTTGTTGGTATGCTTTGTCCTGGGCCTGCTGGGGACTTTCTGGCGCCCCATGGAAGAAGACAGCCTCAGTGTCAGGACCTGGGTATGGATTGAGGTCCTGCTCCTTTTGGGCGTCACCCTTTTCTTTCCCAAAACCGCCCCTCCTTATATGTACCGGCACAACGACGTCTGGGTGGTTCTGTTTCATGGATTCCGCTGCCTGGCGCTCTCCTTCGCCCTCTTTTCAGCAGCCCATTTCATCCCATACAGACTCGCGCCGGTGCGCAAAAGGATCCACAACCAGTTTAAGCAGGGTCGGAACTTCCTCCTGTTGAGTGCACTTTTCTTTCTTTGCGGGGAATATGCGGGCATGATCTGGTGCCAGAAGGGATGGGGAGATTTCTGGCACTGGAGCCCCGCATTTTTTCAATCCACGGTGATTATCCTGTGTCTGATGTTCGCCTTCCATATCCCGGGCAAGAATCGCCGATCCGACGATCTCAGATCCATTATGGCCGTCCTGGTGCCCTTAGTGATGCTCACCGTCAAAGTGATCAAGGGATTGCCATGAAACGGATAGTCGACCACCTCTCTTCCATGCACCTCACCACGGTGATTCTCGCCGTGCTCATACTATGGTTTACCTGGGGGATTCTCCTGGCAGAGTCGGACACCTTTCAACAGGGATTCCGGGTCATGAACACCACCCTGACGCCGGTGTGGTTTTCCCAACCCGGCAAACTCTCCTTTCTACTCAAGTTGTGGTTTACCGGGCTTTGCACCATCATGGGTGTCCTGGGGATCAATCTCATCTTCTGCTCATGGACCAAAATCCTCAAATTGATGAAAAACCGGCATGCCAGGGCCAAACTAATCATGCTGATCATCCACGTGGTGTTTGGTCTGGTGGCGCTGGGTCATTTCGGCAGCTTTGTGCTGGGCTACCGCTACGAAAATGTCCGGTTAAGAGAGGGCCAATCTTTTCCCCTTCCCCAAGGATACGAGGTGGCCGTAACCGCCGTTCATTTTGCCGATGATCCCGCCCTTCTTCAAAGGCCGCGAAAAGAATGGACAGCCGGATCTTTTCATCCCCAGAAAAACTTCTGTGAGGTGGCCCTCAGCCACAACGGGGATACGGTGGCCTCAGGAAAGGTTTATGTACTGAATCCCCTTACCCATAAAGATCTTCAGGTGACCTTAAAACGGTTTACCCTGCCTGAAGAAATCCAAAAGCAGGGGCGCGGCACCCAAAAACCGGGGGTCATTCTGATCATCAGCAAAATCCCCACCAAGCCTTATGTATTTGTCCTGTTTCCGGTAATGATTGCCGGAATCGGCATTTATATGCTCATGACGTGGCGAACCCGCCGCACCGAAAAAGTAAATTCACGAGAATAAGGAGGGAGAGAAATCATGAAATTAAACATCAGTTTTTTGTTATGGATAGCAGCGGCCCTGGTCATGAATAGCTCGGCTTTTGCCCAGGAAGACGAAACAGGGCCTATTCCGGAAGTGGGAACGGTGTTTTCACTGGGCGAGGTGGTGGT
The DNA here is from genome assembly GCA_041685955.1 of Desulfobacteraceae bacterium. Lineage (GTDB taxonomy): Bacteria > Desulfobacterota > DSM-4660 > Desulfatiglandales > Desulfatiglandaceae > JAIPDZ01. The sequence goes on from JAWLET010000146.1 coordinate 3,826, forward strand.
GACCGGCCAGAAGGATGCGGTGTCAGACATCGCCACCACCGACATTGTGGATGAGGAACAGATCGACCTCACCACATCCGAAAACGTCGCAGAGGCCTTGGATACCCTGCCCGGCGTGTTTCTGAACGTGGGCACCAAAAATGAGCGGAATTACACGGTCAGGGGGTTTGATCAGCGCTATGTGCCCATCTATTTTGATGGCATTCCCATTTATGTGCCCAATGACGGATATGTGGACGCAGGCAAGCTGCCCGCGGCCAATATCTCCCAGATCAAGCTCACCAAGGGGAACAGCTCGGTCCTGTATGGCCCCAATGCCATGGGCGGGGTCATCAATATCATCTCGAAAAAACCCCAACAGAAAATAGAAGCGGACTTTGAGCTCGGGGGACGTCAGTCCAATACCTTTAACAGCGATTTATATATAGGCTCACGGTTGGACAAGTTCTATGTGGCCGCTAACGCCGGGTACCTCAACTCAGATGGCTACCGCTTATCCAGTGATTTTACCCCCGGTCCCAACCAGGGACACGGCACCCGGAACAATTCAGATATCAACCAGAAAAACGGCTCGTTAAAGGTGGGGTTCACCCCTGCACAAGGCCATAAATACGCCATCGGCGTCAATAGCATCAGAAGTGAATGGGGGCTGCCTCCGGATGCCTATACAGACAGACCCAGGTTCTGGCGGTTCACAGACTGGGAAAAGGACACCTACTATTTTATCGGGGATTCCAAAATCACCAACAAGCTTTCCACCAAGCTGCGGATCTACCGGGATACCTATTACAATGTACTCGATTCCTATGACAACGACAGCTATTCCACACAGACCAGGCGGTATGCCTTTCACAGCACCTATGACGATTACAGCAACGGCGGCTCACTGACCATACGGTCGGCTTATATTCCAAAGAACGTCACCAGTTTTTCCTTTCACTACAAAGAGGATGTGCACCAGGAACAGGACGACTACGGCGAGGCCTGGGAGCGCTATGAAACAGAGACGTTTTCATTCGGGCTGGAAGATGATTATGAAATCCTGGATAACCTCTCCCTCGTGGCAGGGGTCAGCTATGATATTCAGGACCCCAAGTACGCCAATGGGGCCCCGGTCCGGGACGACGACGACACCTTCAACCCCATGGCCGGGGTGCACTGGACCGTGCTCAAAGACCTGGGTCTTCATTTCTCAGTGGGCAAAAAGACCCGGTTTCCCACCCTGCTGGAGCTTTATTCCGGGCTTTTAGGAAAAAACGTCCCCAACCCCGATCTTGAATCGGAAGAGGCTGTCAACTATGAGATCGGGGCGGAAAAACCGCTTCCCGGAAGAAATTTCGTGAGATTGAATCTCTTTTATTCCGATATCAAGAATCTGATTGTGAACAAGGAGGTGGGCCCGGATCTGGATCAATACCAGAACATCGGAAAGGCCAGGTACCAGGGGGTGGAAGTCTCCTTCAGGTCCGCGTTTTTCAAGCGCAACATGTTTGAATTGAGCTACACCTACTTAGATGCCCGAAACCGATCCCCCAACCGGACCAGCGACCATCTCGAGGAGCGACCCGAGCACAAGCTTTACATAAGTGACCTGTATGAACTGACCGAGTGGCTGTCCCTGTTCGGCAAACTGGAATACTACTCCAAGCAGTGGTACGAAGACTGGGACACCGGCAGCTGGAAGACCTTAGACGGCTTTGTCACCTTTGATTTCAAGGTCATCGGCACCCTTTCAAAGCATGTGGATCTCGAGGCGGGCGTCAAGAATATGTTTGACGAAAACTATTCCCTGTCCTATGGATATCCGAGAGAGGGCCGGACCTTCTTTGGGGTGCTGCGCGCGAGCTTCTAACCCCCGCATGGATTTTGAGGGAAAGAGGAGATCTAACATGAAGAAATTGAGAATGTGGCTTATGGCTGCGGCTTTGATACTGACCACTTGTTCCGCATGGGCCGCGGCCCACCCTACCCTGAGCATTACCGGAGTGGTGAAACAGCCCTTGAACCTGTCCCTGAAAGACCTGAAAGCGATGCAATCCATTGAGGTCCAGCTCAACGACGTGTTCGAAGACGGCAGCTATAAAGGGGCCTTTATGTACCGGGGCATCCCGCTGAGGGCGCTTCTTGAGCTGGCGGATATTCAAAAGGAACAGAGCCATTTCAAAAAACGGGTGGATCTCGCCATTACCGTGAGAAACACAGAAGGGGAACAGACTGTCCTCTCTTGGGGTGAGGTCTTTTACAAAAACCCGGGGAACATCATGGTGGCCTTTTCCGCCCACCCCATTGTGCCCCACAAGAATTGTGCCAAATGCCATGAACCGGAGGTGTACAAGCCGAGGCTGAACCAGCTCTACCGTGAAATCGGGTATCCCAAACTGGTGGTGGCCGGCGACGCCTATGCCAACCGGTCCCTGGAATCGATCACGTCCATTCAAATCATCGATCCGGCCCCCCGAATGCCGGCCCAAAAGCTGAAGACCCTTTATTCCCCGCAGTTCACAGTCACCGGACAGGTGGAAAAGCCTCTCACGGTTACGGATCTTTCCGGCTATCCCCGAAAAGCCCTCATTTCCAGGCACCTGGGAGAAGGCAGGGGGTATCACGGTCTCGACCCGGTGTCCGGTGCGCCCTTTCGGGCCATTCTTAACAAGGCCGGTGTCACCCCCGATCTGAACACCGCTTTTCTCGTATCGGCCCCGGACGGGTATCGATCCCTATTCTCCTATGGCGAAGTCTTTCTGGACCCTGCCGGCGAGCGCATCATCGTGGCCGACCGGATGGACCAGGCCCCCATCCAACAGGGCGGAAAATTCTTCCTGATCCCTCCGGATGACTTAATGGCGGACCGGGACGTCAAGGCCGTGGAAGAGATCGAAGTCATCTCTCTCCGGCAGGATCCCCGGATCTACGTGATCGGCGTGGGGTGTGGAGATACC
>JAWLET010000147.1:0-6708 GCA_041685955.1 Desulfobacteraceae bacterium
CCCGTACTCGGCATACCCGTATACCTCCAGCCCGGACGGATCAAAGGCCTCAAATCCAGGCGCCAGAATCACCGAGCCCACATCCAGGACCACAGTCTCGGGCTGTTGGGCGTGGGTGTTCAAAGTCACCGCCTCTGCCTTGCAGGCCCCCACACACTGGTAGCATTCACAACACCCCCCGCAATTCAGGCAGCGCGACGCCTCTTCCCCGGCCGCAGCCTCATCCACGCCAAGCGCAAATTCCTCGAAGCCTGAAACCGCTTTTTCCGGCGGCAGCGTAGGGACCTGCAACCGGTTCCTGGCCGGTTCATCTTCCGGGATATCTACCCAGTTTTCTCCTATGGGCGGCTCCTCCTGCCATTCGGTGGGCAAAGACTCCCCTTTAAGGTACATGGCCATATATCCCGCCGCTCTCTTGCCCGCCTCCACCGCTTCGATCACCGTGGCAGAACCGGTAATCACATCTCCCCCGGCAAATATGCCCGGCTCATTGGTCTGTAGGGTCTCAGGGTTGACCACGATATGGTTCCATTTGGAGACCTCCACCCCTGAATCCGGAGCCAAATACTCCAGATCCGGCTCCTGGCCGATGGACGAGATCACCAGATCCGCCTCCATGAAAAAATCGGTGTCTTCAATGGGAATGAACTTGCGCCTGCCCGTGGTATCGGGATCCGTAAGGCGGGTCCGCAGGCATTCAATACCCACCACCTGATCGTTTTCAATGACCACCCGTTTGGGAAGCGCCTGAAAGTGAATCCTGGCCCCTTCTTCCTCTGTCACCTGCTTTTCTTCGGGCTCAGCCGCCATTTCATTTTCCGAAAAAGGCTCTACCAGATTGACCCGCTCTGCGCCCAATCGAATGGCCACCCGGGCCGCATCCATTCCCGAATGACCCGCACCCAGCACCACCACCCGGCCCTGCACCTTTGTTCTGTCCCCCATCCAGACCTCTCTTAGAAAACGGGTCACATGCAGGACCCCCTCCGGATGGCCTTCACCCGGAATGTTGGTCTTGAGGCCCTTCCAGGCCCCGGTGCCCAGAAAAACAGCCTTTGCCCCATGTTCCTGGAGCTCTTCGATGGTGACATCCGTTCCCAGACGGGTATTGGTATGAATCTCAATGCCGAAACGTTTGAGGTTGTCGATCTCCGCATCCAGCACCTTCCTGGGGAGCCTGAATTCGGGGATGGCATACCGCATCATACCGCCGGCTTCGGGCATGGCCTCGTACACGCTGACCGGGTAACCCTCCAGGGCCAGAAAATAGGCGGCAGTCAGCCCTGCCGGCCCAGCCCCGATAATGGCCACCTTCTCCGCTTTGGGGGTGATGTCAGGAATCGGAAGTTCTTTCAGATCCACGTGATCCGCAGCCACCCTTTTCAATTCTCGAATGGAAACGGCTGCATCCACTTCCAGGCGCCGGCAGCTCTTTTCACATCGATGGGGGCAGATACGGCCCAGCACTCCGGGAAAGGGCAGGTCCCGCATGATAATCTCAACCGCTTCCCTATATTTTCCCTGCTTCACCATCTGGACATATCCCTGCACATTCAGGTGTGCCGGACAGGCCATTCTGCAGGGGGCCTTGTCCAGCTTTTCAATGGCAAATCCGCCGGGTATGGCCTGGGCATACGGCTTGTAGACGGCCTTTCGATTGACCAGCGACATATCATATTCGCTGGGCCGCTCCACAGGACATATTTCCGCACAATCGCCGCATCCTGTACAGGCATCCGGATCAATATAGCGGGGGGTTTTGTGAAGGAGAACTTCAAAATTCCCCTGCTCTCCATTGATCTGTTCAACGTTTGAGCAGGTATGAAGTTCGATGTTGATGTGCCGGCCGACCTCGACCAGTTTAGGGGAGATAATTCACATGGCACAGTCATTGGTGGGGAACGTCTTGTCTAACTGGGCCATGACACCGCCAATGGCCGGAGATTTTTCCACCAAATGAACGTAAAAACCGGAATCTGCAAGATCCAGGGCCGCCTGCATGCCGGCAATACCGCCACCCACCACCATGACCGCACCCTGGACATCGGGGGTCTTTTCCTTGGTCATTCAATCATCTCCTCTAAAAAAATCGCACTTTTGTTTTATACCGTGGACCGTAAGATCATAGACTATGAATAGTGTTCAGTCTTGCGTATATAAAAAATCTGCATAGCTCCAGTCAAGAAATATTTCCACGTCGTCCAGACACGCTGCTCGAAGATCCCGTTTTCAGGGGGGTGATCCAACCCTCTTGATCAGAAACTTGTTTTGTGTTGTAATTGGGGTGTCCATGGGGTTGATACCCCGCTTTTTGACCGCTCATACTGAGAAATTTCTCTAAAACCATTCGGGTAAAAATATGGGAATCCCATGAAAGACCACGATTTCCTCCCAGAGGAGTCCACGCTTGAGGCCGTTTTACAGAGCGTTACTGATTATGTGATCGGTGTCAATAAAAATTACCAGATCATTATGGCCAATGACCTGTTCAAAAATGAATTCGGTATGGTACCGGATGGGTCCTGTTTTAAGGTCTGGAAAAAAAGGAATGAGAAATGCAAAAACTGTCTCGTGCAGATGTCTTTTGCAGATGGTCAGTCCCATGTCAGTGAAGAGGCGGTGATCCGAAAGGACGGCAGCACCGCGCAGATGCGCATTCGCTCCACACCGGTTAAAAACAGAGACGGTGATATCATCTATGTCCTTGAAACCGCCACCGATCTTACGGAACGAAAACGACTCAGAGGTGAGCTCAACAACATCAAAGGCAACCTGGAAGGGGTCATTGAAGAGCGGCTGCGGCACCTGGAAAAATCCGAGGAAAAATACAGGACCATATTTGAGCGGTCCCTCGATGCCATTATTTTGACCGATCCAAAGGGTCAAATCCTGGAAATCAACCCGGCAGTCCTGAGCATACTCGGCTATGAAACCCGGGAAGAGACCCTGGAGTTGGGTTCTGCACTCACTCTTTTTGAAAAAAAGCGGGACCTTAAGTCGTTTCAGGAAAAGATTTTCAAAGACGGGTTTGTCACGGAGTTTGAAACCCGCCTGCTGCGAAAAGACGGGAAAGGGTTCGACGCCCTCATCTCCTCCAATGTCATCATAGACGTGGTTCAACAGATCACCGGTTATGTGATGATCATTCGAGATATTACCCGAATGAAGCGGGCCATGGCCGAGGTTGAAACCCAGAATAAGCGATTGGCCACGCTCAATACCATATCCATGAAAGTCAACAGCAGTCTGGATCTAAACGATGTCCTCAACACCACCATCGAAAAAGTGCTCGAGATCGTTGAGCCGGACAGTGTCAGGATCTATCTCCTCCATAACGAAAGCAAATTCCTTGATCTTATTGCCTATAAAGGTCTTTCAGCCGCCTTCATTGAAAAACCGCATGTCCAACGCCGGAAAATAGGAGACGGTCTTTTGGGAGAAACCGCAGAAAACGGCCGGCCAAGGGTGGTGGACAACCTCCTTCGCATAGACCACCCCCATGTAGAGTCGCTTGTTGAGGAGGGGCTGAAATCGACCTTTTACTTACCACTCATTTCGGGCGGAAAATCGGTGGGCGTGATGTGTGTATCCAGTCATATCGCTTTCAAATTCTCCGCTGACTATGTGGACTTTTTGACTGGTATCGGTAACCAGATCGGTGTGGCCATCCACAATGCGGATCTGTATAAAAACATCAAGACTGCCTATCAGGAACTCAAAGCGGCCCAGGAGCAGGTCATTCGATCCGAAAAACTGGCTTCCTTAGGAAAACTGTCCGCCACCATCGCCCATGAAATCAACAACCCCATCGCAGCTGTTCTGACCTATATCAGACTCATGATGAAACTGCTGGACCGGGACCGGTTTTCCGAAGAAAGGAAAGACGATATTTCGCGATACCTGGACACCATGGCCTCTGAAATGAGCCGGTGTGGAGAGATCGTCAAAAATCTTCTGGCCTTTTCCCGCCGGAGCAAAACCGATATCAAACCCCAGCCTCTGAATGCAATCGTGGAGAAAACCCTGGCGCTCATATCACACGATCTGACGCTTAAGCAAATCCGGGTAAAGCAGGAGATAGCCCCCGATCTCCCTCAGGTAAAATGCGATTTCAAACAAATTCAGCAGGCCCTTTTGAACCTTATCAGCAACGCATCCGAAGCCATGGACAACGGTGGAACACTGACCTTATCTGCCAGGCAAGAGGACGAAAAAAGCCCTTTTTTGACGGTGAGGGTATCAGATACCGGGTGCGGGATTTCCAAAGAAAATCAACAAAATATTTTCGAGCCCTTTTTCACCACCAAGGCCGAAGGCAAAGGGGTGGGATTGGGTCTGTCCGTGGTCTACGGGATCATCACTAACCACGACGGGTCCATAGAAGTGGAAAGCGAAGAGGGAAAGGGAACTGTTTTTACCATCAAACTGCCCCTGGCCTGAATACGCTCTGGGACATGATGAGTGCATTGACGTTACAGACAAATACCCATGTAAATCCATATCTTCAGGCTGGAGATCATAGCCATGACCAAAAAACCCCGTATTCTCGTTGTGGATGATGAAGCCCCCATGCGTGAAAGCCTCAATGACTGGCTCAAAGAGGACGGCTATGAAGTCGGTCTGGCGGCCAGTGGGCAAGAAGCCATTGACATGGTTCAGAAAGGCATATGGGAGGTGACGCTGCTCGACCTCAAGATGCCGGGGATGGATGGTCTGGAAACCCTCCGGAAGGTAAAGGAGATCAGCCCGGAGACGGAAATCATCATGATGACCGCCTATGCCACCATAGATACGGCGGTTCAGGCCATGAAAGAGGGGGCCTTTGATTACTTGGTGAAGCCGTTTGACCCGGACGAGATCGAAATTCAAATCAAGAAGATCCTCTCCCACCAGGAGATGGTCTTAGAAAACCTTCTGCTTCGCAAAAAGCTGGAAGAGCGGTATCAGTATGACGAAATCATCGGGAAAAGCGAGTGCATGCAGGAGATTTTCGAGCTGATCGACCGGGTGGCGCCTACGGATTCTACTGTGCTCATCACCGGAGAGAGCGGGACTGGAAAGGAACTGATCGCCCAGGCCATCCATGCCAACAGCCAGCGGGCCTACCATCCGTTTATCGCGGTGAGTTGCGGGGCACTCCCGGAAACGCTTCTGGAAAGCGAGCTTTTCGGCTATGAAAAGGGGGCCTTTTCCGGTGCAGACCACACCAAGCGGGGACGCTTTGAGATGGCCCACCAGGGAACGCTTTTTCTGGATGAAATCGGTGACATCAGCATGAAAACCCAGGTGGATCTGCTGCGGGTGCTCCAGGAGAAGGAATTCACCCGCCTGGGCGGAGAAAGCCCCATCCAGGGGGATGTGCGCGTCCTGGCAGCCACCAACCGCAACCTGGAAAAGGCCATCCAAGAGCGCCGGTTTCGAAAAGACCTATATTACCGGCTCAACGTGATCTCCATACATGTGCCACCGTTAAGGGAACGAAAAGAGGATATTCCCCTGCTCACCAAAGCAGCAATACGAAAATGCTGTCTGGAAATGAACAAGGAAGAGATGAACATCTCCCCCGCCGCCATGAAGGTACTGGTGGACTATGACTGGCCCGGAAATGTGAGGGAACTGGAAAATGTGATCGAAAGGGCCATCGTCATCGGCCGAGGCCCGGAGATCAGGCCCCAAGACCTCCCCTTCCAACCCAGTGAATCCCGACAGGAAGAAGATCTCACCTCTTTGAAGTCAATGGAAAAACATCATATCACCAAAACGCTGGATCGCACCAACTGGAATATCAGCGAAGCGGCGCGGATCTTAGGAATTGACCGTCAAACCCTGTACAACAAGATAGAAAAATATGGAATCAAAAGAGGGTAACGCAGACCTGTCCCCATGCGTTACCATCTGCGGTATCGGCCCTGTGGACCGAACCGTTCTCGACCACCTCGCAGAATGCATTTCTCTCCAATGCGGGCTTCCATGCCAGTTCTCCATTCGGATACCTGTCCCCCAGCATGCCTTTGATAAAAACCGACAGCAGTACAACTCAAAACTCATTCTCAAACACCTCATGGAACTGAACAACCGCTCACTGAAATTTCTGGCTGTAACCCGGCTGGATCTGTTTGTGCCCATTCTCAAGTATGTCTTTGGACTGGCCCAAATCGAGGGTCAATGTGCCGTTATCTCCACATGCCGTCTGCTTCCCGAATATCATGGTCAGGGACCGGACCCGGTACTTTTGATGGAACGGGTGAAGAAAACTGCATTACACGAACTGGGCCACACCCTCGGCCTGACCCATTGCAGAGATCGTCGATGCATCATGTACAACGCCACCACCATTGGGGACACTGATTTCAAACACTCCCAATTCTGTCCTACCTGTCAGGAACTTTTCAGATGGCAGCTGAACCAGTGCGGCCTATAATCGTCGAACTATTCGGCAATCTGTCGATTTTCAAGACGCAACAAAGAATAAGCATTAAAATGAATAAGTTACAAAGAATATGTTTTGATCTATGTTTCCCTATGTCGCATTTTTCGGCAAACCCACCCATTTATCCGCCCACACGATTTCGCCATAAATAACCCATAATTCCAAGATCTTATAAAATTAAAGCCCGATTGGCACGTCTCTTGCTGTGTTATGAAGGGCAAATGCAAACATTCATTCGGTGAAGGAGGGTGAGGAAATGCCTAAAAACAAAAAGAAAG
>JAWLET010000148.1:0-6701 GCA_041685955.1 Desulfobacteraceae bacterium
CCTTAAGATGCTGGAAGATCCGTCTGCTTTAAAAAATGCGGACACCGCTGTTTTCATTCAGTGTGTGGGTTCAAGGGAACCGGGGCATCCCCATTGCAGCAATCTTTGTTGTTCATTCTCCGTTCGCGCTGCGCTGGATCTGAAGGAAAGAAACCCGGATATGAATATTTATGTGCTGTACCGGGATATGCGGACCTTCGGAGAGCGGGAAACCCTCTACCGGGAGGCCAGAGAAAAGGGAGTTGTTTTCATCCGCTACGAAGCGGACAACAAACCCGTGGTGGAGTCATCGGAAGGGACAGGAAAGGTCCGGGTGGTGGTGTATGATCAGGTCTTGCAGAGACCGGTGGCATTGGAAGCGGATTTCGTATCCCTTCAGAGTGCCATCGTGGGATCCAATAATCAGGCCTTGTCCCAGATCTTCAGGGTAAACCTGGACGGAAACGGGTTTCTGGCTGAATCACCGGAAAAACTCAAACCCGTGGTGTCCACTGTTGAAGGGGTCTATATGGCCGGGCTGGCGGCGTATCCCAAAGATACGGAAGCCAATATCACCCAGGCCAAGGCTGCCGCGGCCCAATCCCTGGAAATCCTCTCCCGGGATACCGTCCAGGTGGGCGGGGTGGTGGCCGAGGTGATGCCTGAAAAATGTGCTGTATGCTGCACCTGTGTGCGGACATGTCCATTTGATGTGCCCTTCATTGATCATGAAACAGGCGCGGCCTACATCGATCCAGGACTGTGCCGGGGATGCGGCATGTGTGTGGCCGAGTGCCCCGGTAAAGCCATTGTCATGGCCACCTGTAGTGATGAGATGCTCACCCAGGCGCCTGTCGTGCTTTTGTCAACATGATGACCTCGATGCTTCAGAATCGGGGCATAACCGGTTAAATGGTCCATCACTGAAGGAGAAAATGAGATGAGTGACTTTAAACCCCAGATTATTGCCTTTTACTGTTCCAACTGTGCGTCGTCTGCCGCCACAATCGCCGAAGGCATGAAAAAGGCCCTGCCTGATAATATCAAGACGGTCCAGGTCCCCTGTTCCGGCCGTATAGAGATCCTGCATCTCTTAAAACCGTTTGAGGAAGGCGCGGACGGCGTGTATGTGGCCGGGTGCCAGGAGGACAGTTGCCAGTATATCAGCGGCATCAGCAAGGCGACCCGACGAGTGGATCAGGTCAAAAAGATACTGGAATCACTCGGGATAGAACCCGAAAGGATAGATGTGTTCAACCTCAGTGCCGGAAAGGGAGAGGCGTTTGTGGACACCGCCCTTGAAATGACCGAAAAGGTAAAAGCCTTGGGCCCTGTTACTCCGGCATAAAACCTATATTCGTGTTGCGAGGGATATCATGATTGTTGCAAAGCAAAAACCCATTGAGGAAATCATGGAGATGACAAAGGCATTTCACAAGATCCTCGTGGTGGGATGTAAAGGGTGCGTTACCGTATGCAATGTGGGCGGGACAAAAGAAGTGGCCATATTGGCCTCTGCTCTCAGGATTGCACGCAAGCGAAGCGGCCGGGATGTGATCGTCGGCGAACATACGCTGGAACGTCAGTGCGATCCGGAATATGTGGATGAGCTAAAAGAGATCATTGACGACTATGAAACGGTGGTATCCATTGCCTGTGGCGTGGGGCCTCAGTTCATTTCAGAGCGATACCCCTCTACCCGGGTTTTCCCGGGGGTCGATACCCAATTCATGGGCGGTGCTGAGGCCCATGGCATATGGTCTGAGAGATGTGCCGGGTGCGGGACCTGCGTGGTTCACTATTTTGGTGGCGTCTGCCCCATCGCCCGTTGTTCCAAGAGTCTCTTAAACGGGCCGTGCGGCGGGTCCAACGATGGCAAATGTGAGATTTCCAGGGACGTGGACTGTATCTGGGATATTATCGTGAGGCGGATGATGGAGCAGGACCGCCTGGAGGAGCTCATTGAATTCAAACCGCCCAAGAGCTGGGCGACTGCAAGGGACGGCGGACCGAGGAGAATGACAAGGGAGGAACTGGTAGAATGAGCGAATACAAATCAGGAAGCAATCTGGAAAAGGTATTACGGTCGGGTCATTTCGCTTTTACCGGTGAGTGCGGGCCTCCCATGGGTGCTAATGTAGATCATTTACGGGAGAAAGCCGGACATCTGAAGGGGTGTGTGGATGCCGTAAATGTTACTGACAATCAGACCGCGGTGGTTCGCATGTCCAGCTGGGCGGCTTCCCTCATTCTGCTTCAGGAAGGGTTGGAGCCCAATTTTCAGATGGTGTGCCGGGATAGAAATCGGCTGGCCATCCAGAGCGATATCCTCGGCGCCTATTCCTTGGGGATTCGAAATATGCTTTGCCTTTCCGGTGATCACCAGAGTTTCGGAAATCATCCGGATGCAAAGAACGTGTTTGATATTGACTCCATGCAGTTGATTTACACGGTCAAAAAAATGAGGGACGAAGGTAAATTCCTGAATGACCAGGAAGTGGATGTTCCGCCCAGACTCTTTGTGGGCGCGGCGTCCAATCCCTTTGCCGAGCCTTTTGACTTTCGCGTGTACCGTCTGGCCAAGAAGATCGCGGCAGGGGCTGATTTTATTCAGACCCAGTGTATCTACAACATGGATAAATTTAAAAAATTCATGAAACGGGCCGTGGACATGGGGCTTCATGAAAAGTGCTATATTCTGGCCGGGGTCACCCCCATGAAGAGTGTGGGTATGGCCCTGTATATGGCCAAACAGGTGCCGGGCATGGATGTGCCGGATTCTCTGATTAAACGGCTGCGGGGGGCCGGCAAGGGAAAGGTGGCGGAAGAGGGGATCAAATTCGCCCTGGAACAGATTGAAGCGTTCAAGGAGATGGAAGGGGTGGCCGGAGTTCACCTGATGGCCATCGAATGGGAGCACAAGGTCCCGGAGATCGCCGAAAGGGCAGGGGTGTTGCCCAGACCCACGGTCTGATCTTACAGCAGATTTTGGTGTCAATACAGGCCCGGAAGATCCGCCACGATGATCTTCCGGGTTTTTTTCTTGAATTTCTGTGGAGTTTGTCCATAATGAAACAATATTCAGTGTTGAACCTTACGTTGTTTTGTAATGTTTACACCCAATTCAACCTTGACTCCTCCGACTTGCCCCAAAGCCCTATGATTATCTCAACTAAAAACGGCCAAACATTTGATACCGACAAAGATTTAAGTGCCCCGGAACGACATGTGCTTCAGAAGCTCTTTGCCTGGGAAGCCGTGGCCGAAAACCTGGAGCAATTCAGGAAAAAGAAAGCGGAGGCCCTTGAAAAGGGGTGGAACAACTCCGGGTCGGTGAAGATCAGTCCGGCCTTTCGGGCCATTACAAAAGAGATGGAGCGGAAAGTCGTTGCGAGAGTCCGGGGATAGGGGTTGCATTTTTTTGCTGTGGCCTTTGCTGTACGTTCCTGTGCAGGTTTATGCCCCATGCTCTTCAATTTCTACGGTGCGTTCGGATTTTACACCCTCAAAAATGGTATAACCGTATTCCGGAAACCGCTAACGGCAGCCGCTTAGGCTCGAAGATCTGGATTGGATTTTAAGATGACGTCAGAATATCACAAAAATATGCGGCAGAACACCCAGCGGGTGCTCGATTCGCTTCCCTACAGATTAATGGTCGTTAATGATGACAAGACCATCAATATGGTGAACCGCACATTTCTAGAGGCCAGGGGGCTGAAACAGGAAGAGGTCCTGGGGCAGTATTGCTACAAGGTAAGATATGGTCTGGACCAACCCTGCGAGCAGTATGACAAGCCGTGCTATCTGGATGTGGTCAAGGAAAACAAGGAGATCGTCAGCACCATTCATGAAATAGACAGGGAGGACGGCGAGAAAACCTTTGAGGTCATTACCGTTTCTCCCATGTTTGATGTGAACGGTGAACTCACTCAGATTCTTGAGACCTCAAGAGATGTGACCGATCGTCTCAAGCTGGAACGAGAGGTTCAGACCTCTAAGACGTTTCTTGAAAATGTGATCGAGAGCACGGTGGACGGCATTGTTGTGGTAGATACCAGAGGCAATGTACTCATATTTAATGAAGGCATGGAAAAGCTGACCGGCTATTCGAGTTCTGAAATTATCGACCAGGGTCATTTGAGCAGTTTTTATGACATTGATGTGGCCAAAGAGAACATGAAAAAAATGCGCAGTGACCAATACGGTCCCATCGGAAAACTGAACCCCACCCGTATGTCCATTACCACGAAAACAGGCGAGGAAATTCCGGTGACCCTGAGCGCGTCCATTATCGAAGTCAATGGCAAAGAGATCGGAAGTGTGGGTGTGTTTACGGACATGCGTGAGATCCTTCAGATGCGGAAAGACCTTGAAGCGGCCCATTTGCAACTGGTCCAATCGGAAAAAATCGCCTCGGTGGGGAGGATGGCGGCAGGGGTGGCCCACGAGATCAATAACCCCCTGTCAGGTGTCCTGATTTATGCTGAACTCCTGGCAGAAAGCTTTGAAAACGATCCAGATACCCTCAAGGACATCCAGGAGATCATTGAGCAGACCCTTAGATGCAAAAAAATTGTGTCGGAATTGCTGGAATTCAGCCGACAGACCGTGGGAAAGGTGTCCTCGTTTAATATCAGCGATCTGGTGACCAAGTGCCTGAACCTGCTGATCAACCAGTCCGCCTTTCAGGATATTGAGGTGTCCACGGATATTCAATCTCACATGCCCCAGATGGTAGGGGACATGGGCCAGTTGCAGCAGGTATTTGCCAACCTGTTCATCAATGCGGCAGATGCCATGGAAGGCAAGGGCAAGCTTCACATAAAAGTTCGATATGATGATAAAAAGGATCGGTTTACCATTTGGGTGACCGATACCGGGCCGGGCATTCCCGAAGGCCTGCGGGACCAGATTTTTGATATCTTTTTTACCACCAAACCGGTGGGTAAGGGGACCGGGCTGGGGTTGAGTATCACGGAGAATATTATTAAACTCCACGGCGGGCATATCAAAATCGACTGCCCTGCTGAAGGGGGAACCACATTCATTATAGAACTCCCTTTGGGTTTTATTGAACAAACTCAGGATGAGCCGCTTTTTATCGGATTGGATGAATAATGGGCGATGAAGAAAAGATTCTGGTGATTGACGACGAAAAGGTGGTCAGGGACGGGTGCCGGCGGGTGTTGACCGGCAGGGGGTATTCGGTCCTGGTGGCTGAAAACGGTCAGGAAGGGATGGATCTTCTGGCCTCTGAATCCATTGACATGGTCCTTTTGGACCTGAAAATGCCCGGACTCAGCGGTGAGGAAGTCCTTGAAAAGATGAACACCATGTATCCGGAAATCCCGGTGATCATCATTACCGGACATGGGACCATAGATACCGCAGTGGAATGTATGAAACAGGGGGCCTATGACTTTATTACCAAGCCGTTTCAGATCGATCAGTTTCTCCTGACCATTAACCGGGCAGCCAAGAGTACGCGCCTGGCCAAAAAGGCCCTGCAGTTTGAGCAGGAGAACATACGGAACCTCTACGATCTGAACCTTGAAAAGAGCCGGCTGAAGACCATCATCAACTGCATGGCCAACGGGGTGATGGTCACCAATCGCAACCTGGAAGTGGTCTTGCACAATCCTGCCCTCATGAGGCTTCTGGAGATCCCTGAAAAGCACAAAGAACCTGTCCCGGTTTCCAAGCTTGTGCACAGCGACTCTCTCGTTGCCACCCTTAAAAAGATCCAGGCCGGTGATTCGTCCAGGGATGAATTTATTTCCCAGGAGGTGAAAGCAGGAAAAAATACCCTGAGGGCCATCTCGGCCCCGGCACTGACACCGGATGACGACGTTATGGGTACGGTGACGGTCCTGGAGAATATCACCCCTTTCAAACAGCTGGATGCGATGAAGTCCGATTTTGTAAACATGGTCGCCCATGAGCTGAGAAGCCCTCTGGTATCCATCAGACAGCAAAACAGTGTGCTGCTGGAAGGACTGGCAGGGTCGCTGAATGAAAAGCAGACCGGTTTTCTCGAACGCGAGGCCGCCAAAATTGACCAGCTCCTGGAGCTGATTAATGATCTTCTGGATATCGCCAAAATTGAGGCCGGCAAGCATGTCCAGCATCAGGTGCCCACGGATCTGTGTCAGGTCATTCAGTCGGTGGTGGATCTAATGGCGTCCAGGGCTGAACAGGAGGGAGTGGCCCTCTGTTATACGTGTAAGGATCTGGAACCCGTTCATGTGGATCCCAGGGGAATGGAAGAGATTTTCAACAACCTGGTTACCAACGCCATCAACTATTCTCCTGACGGGGGAGAGGTGGTGATTACGGCTCGGGCTCGGGGAGAATATGTGGAGATTACAGTGGCCGATTCGGGGGTGGGTATTTCGTCCGAGGAACTTCCCAAGATATTTGACAAGTTTTACCGGGTCAAACATAAAAAAACCCGGCAGGTGATGGGCACCGGCCTGGGCCTTGCCATTGTGAAGGGCATTGTGGAGGCCCATAACGGCACCATTGATGTGGAAAGTAAACCCGATGAGGGCACCACCTTCAGAATCCTCCTGCCGTTTATTCCTTCAGAAGCGGAGTAGAATTTTCGAGCCTGCTACGATTCCTCGTGACCTGGACGTCTATACAGGCGGCAAGGGCAATATGATCAACGTGGCCCGCTCAAAAATAGGTTCACGGGATAAATGTTCAGGTCGGGTCGG
>JAWLET010000149.1:0-6696 GCA_041685955.1 Desulfobacteraceae bacterium
AATTAGACAAGGACGCCTTCCTTGCCAGAATGGGAAGCAAACGTCTCCATGTGCCATGAAATGTCATATATGGACTTGGAATCACAGTATTTCATTCTTTCTCCCGCCGAATAACCTGGCTCCAGTAGACGGTGATCAATTTCCACTCGGTTCAAAGGTCCGCCTGGCCGAGAGAAAGCTGGGCAGGTGGCTCACAAGATACCACAGACTCCTTCTGTGTTCCCAGATGCGGCGCCTGAATTTTCTGCGCCACCCGGGATCCGTATAAAACCGTTTCACGTGCCGGTTGTAGAGTTGATCCAGGGTCTCTTTGGAATCGATCCCCTTGGGCACGAACACGAAGTTGAGACAGTTCATCTTCCGCCAATCATAATCAAAAGTCCCTTCCTCAAAGATGTTGGCCCATACCGGGGCCCCGTAAAAGGGGGTGAATTTGGACATGTTCATGTCGTCCAGGCCCAGGGACAGGGCAAAATCGCTGGTTTTTTGAATGGTTTCCGCGGTTTCGCCGGGAAGCCCCATCATGAACAGGCCTTTGGCCCTCAGGCCTTTGGCCTGGATGCGTCTTACCGTGTCCCGGATTTCCTGCAGGCGCACCCCCGGCTTATGGGCCTCCATCATGTCCGGATCTCCGGTCTCAATCCCGATGGAGAGTTGAAGAAATCCGGCTGACTTGAGCATGGAAAGGAGTTCGTCGTCACAGTGCCCGGCCCGCACCGCACAATTGAATTGCATGCCCAGGGGACGGTCTGTGAGCAACCGGCAGAGCTCAGCGATGCGCCTGCGATGGGCCGTAAACAGATCGTCATAGATGTTCACATGGCGTACGCCGAAGCGCATATTCAGGTAGCGGAGGTGCTGGTAGACATACTCTGCGGAGTTATAGCGGTATCTGTTTTTGAACACGGATCGGTCGCAGAAGGAGCACTGATAAGGGCATCCCCGGCTGGTGACCATGGTGGCCCCGGGCGCCAGGATAAAGCTGAACAGGGGCAGATGGTAGCCTTTGGGAAATCCAGCCAGCTTTTCATAGGCTGGAAAGGGGAGGTCGTCCAAGTCGTCAATCTGGGCATGGGCCGGATTGGCTGTGGATCGGTCCGCGTCATCTCGATGACAGAGCCCGGAAACGGTGTCAGGCGCCTGGCCCGAGGCCAGTTCGGCCATGGCCGGTTCCCCTTCGCCCATAATCAGATAATCAATGGCCTGAAACTGATCCAAGAGTTGGGCGCCCATGGCCGAAACATGCACGCCGCCGAATACGGTGCGTATCTCGGGCTGCGCATCCTTGATCCGTTTGCAAAGCTCATAGCCGTCCAGGAACCCGGAGGTGGTGGCTGAAAATCCCACCAGATCCGGATGGTAATCCAGGATTATCCGGGCATTCACGGCATTGGTTTTGGGGGCATTAGGACCCAGACAATCATGGACAAAGACTAAATGGCCCTGCTGCTCCAGATAGGCGGCCATGGAAATGAGGCCCAACGGGGCCATCCGGTTGGCAGTGGCCGTAATGTCTTTTTTGCCCGGGACCCAGTTGGATCCGGCAGGATGGACCAACACAACCCGCATGTCAATGCTCTCCGCGTTTCAATTTGCGGTGGGGCAGCGGCATCACGGCCCGCATGAAAAGTCTGGCATTTAAAAAACTCAGCCGGACATTGTCCCGAAACCGGTGAAAGTGGGAGATCCGCGCCTCAGCGGGCGGGTAGAAAACACAAATGGGCACTTCCCGCACCGGCACACCGGCCCACACCGCCTTGACCAGCACCTCGATCTCAAAGGTGTAGCGTTGCTCCTTGAGCTTCAGGGATTCCAGAACATGAATGGGATAGGCACGAAACCCACTTTGGGCGTCGGAAAGCAAATGTCCGGTATCCACCAGAAACCAGAAATTGGAGATGGTTCGCCCCACCCGTGAGCTTGCCGGGGCATAATGGGTTTCAAAATCCCGGACCCCTATCACAATGGCCTCAGGATCGGCCCTTATCTCCTTTTTAAACGCATCAAAATCTCCGGGATCATGCTGGCTGTCCGCATCCAGCGTGACCACATGGGTCAGGCCGAGCCTTCGGGCCATGGCTGCACCGGACAAAATGGCCGCACCCTTTCCCAGATTTCGGGGATGGCGAACCAGGTGCACTGCAAGCCCTTCCAGGGTTTGCAGCCCCTGGTCACGGCTCCCGTCATCCACGACGATCACCGTAGGGTGGACCGCAAGGCTGCGCACCACCACCTCCCTGAGTGTGGCGCCGTGGTTGTACACCGGGATGACGATGCCCGTTTTCAGGGAATGGGTGTCAGAAGCGGTCATGGTATGAGCTCGAAGGTGGCATGTTTCATATCTTATTCTCTATCACCGCCCATTCCCACGCTATGGCGTAGTCATTTAAGGCGCAAAGTTCGCCGAGAATAGAATTCTTTATTCCTTTTCGGTGAGATGGCCGAAAAGGAATAAGCCCAGGCCCTTCGGGCATGGCCTGATTCTATATCCGACCGCCGAAGGCATGGTGATTTTCGTTTGTCGGGCTCTCAACGACAAACGAAAAAGAATAATATCTTTGCGGCCTCTGCGGCTTGGCGGTTAATCGGTTCATGTTACGAGAAAAACGAACATCTCCCCTATATGCCATGAAACATTTGCACACACGCTTGAATCAAATGGAGGAAAGAGGTCATTTCCTTGTGGTTAAACAGGATTGTATCATTTTGGGCCAGCTCAATGGGACCATACGTCGTTTCATTTGAAGGCGGTGTTTTCTCGATCATCACAAACGCCGCACCCGGCAAAGGTTTTCCGGGCAATGGGAGGTCAGGGGGGGGCTCGGCGTTCACTATGCCGGCCAGTCCCATGTTATATTCATGCAGTTGAATGTTTAACAGGAGTGCGCTCAAACTGGTAAGCCCTGCAAAGTGGGGGTCATAGATCACGTAGGATGATCCATTGGTCCCGAAGTAACAGGCAGCTTCTCCGAGAAAGCAATTGGAGAGGGTATAAGAAAACAGTCCCGGGCTTGCCATATCGTCGCCTTGAATGACCGTATCAAAATAGTCCATATCGGTTTGAATACAGCCAAGAACCGTGGAGGCCACCATGCCGACGGGACGTTTCGCTGTCCATTCATGTCGTCCCGCATCCTTGAGCGCCAACGCAATTCCGGCCAGACCCAGTCTGGAAAAGTCATCCATGCGGCCGAAATGGACAAAAGGCCGGTCCAGGATCGATTTCCGTCTAATTTTCGGCAACGTGCCCGGGGTCATGGAAAAATGGCTGCTTTGCCTGCCGCAGCCCATGCCCTCTACGGTTACCCAGCCTATACCCGTAATAAACGGCATGACCGTCAGCCCCCCCTTTTCAGCACAATGGCGGCGTTTATGCCCCCGAAACCGGAGTTGGAGGTCAGCAGATAATCCCCTTGAATGGGAACGGCTTGAGCCGATACCCGTTCGGCCCCCTGGGCGGGCTGAGAAAACCCCACAGTGGGTGGCGCCATCTGCTGCTCCAGGGTCTTGAGGCCCAGGGCCACTTCAATTCCTCCTGCGGCCCCCAGGGTGTGCCCCATGGCCCCTTTCACTGAATACACCCGGGGTCCGGAATCCCCGGGGTCGCTGAAGCAGTGTGCAAACGCCTTCAGTTCCATGGCATCATTGGCTATGGTTCCCGTGCCGTGTGCACACACTGCACACAGGTCCCTGCCCTTGAGGCCGGCCTGCTTCAGCGCCAGGGTAATGGCCCTGATCAGGCCGGACCCTTCAGGATCAGGCGCGGTCACATGATAGGCGTCGCTGGCCGAGCCCCATCCACAGACCCGGCCCAGTGGTGTTAGGCCCTCTCTTTGGGCCCGCTCCCTGCCCATCAATACCAGGGCGGCTGCGCCTTCCCCCAGGCTCAGGCCGCTTCGGTTTTTGTCAAAGGGCATACAGGGCTGTGAAGACAGGGCTTCCAAAGCGGAAAATCCGGAGAAGACAAACCGGGTCACCAGATCCGCACAGCATACGAGCACCACCTCGGCCCTTCCGGAATGGATCAATGCACAGGCCTGGGAAACGGCAATGACTGAGGAGGCACAGGCGGCACTGATGGTGATCCCCTGATCTCTTATTCCAAAAGTCTGGGATGCAATATGGGCAAGGGAAGAGGGGAGGATGTCTCCCGCATCACATGCCCGGCCGTATTTGCGCTGTTCCAGCATGTCGATCCCCGCCTTGGCGGTGGCGGTCACCAGGGCCGCGTCCGAAGGGACCGGACCTATGGCGCAGGCCAGCCGGGACACGAGGCCGTGCAACATGGATCTGTCTCCCGTAGGCATCAGATCGCGAATACAGGCCGCAACCTTGCTCCTGTACCCATCTACATTGAACCGCTCCACCGGACGGATGGCTGTCTTCGCCTTAAGAAGTTGCTCCCATATCTCGTCAATATGGTCACTGAGTGCAGAGACCACGGCCGTGTCCGTGATCCACACCGCATTTTTTCTCTGCGCCACCGCGCCTCTGCCGGCGTTAATTTCTCTTGGCATCGATATTGGCGTGTGCCAGTTTTGACAGGGCCGATCCCAGAATCTGCGTGGTTTGCGCCAGTCGACGGGCGGCTCTATAGGCCCTCTTGATCTCCAGCTGAATGGACTGAACCGTGGGATCGCAGTGCGCGCGTCCTCTGAAAAGCTGATTCAGGTTATTGGGTCCCCGCCCGCAATAGTTGGTATAGTTTGGGGCCGTCTTCACTGCCTGCATCCCCGTGCCGTTTTGACCGGCCAGGGAGGTGATCAAAAGATCTACCAAGGCCTCTGTAGCGGTCAACCGCGACCTGCCCGGCATACCCTGACCATGGCCGATGAGGATGGAAGGAGTCCCCAGCCCCTTGAAGGTCGAGGTGTAGGTGTCAAAACTGCTGTCATTGGCCCCATGAATGTGGATAACGAGTGGATCGCCGTATCCCTTTGCAGCAATCTCATGCGTATACTGAACAATTCTGTCTAAAAATTGTTCTTTGAGATGGGCCTTTACCTGATCCATGCGGTTGCAGTCTATGAAGCCCTGGTCAATATCTACCTGATTGAGCGCATTTACCCGCTTGTACCGCTCATTGATCACCGCATAAAAGCCGAATTGCTCAGCCATGTCCCTGCTCAGTTTCCCGGTGTGGTGATCATCCTGGCCCAGGTGACGGCGGCGGTCGCCGTTAAAGGCATGGGGCGCCACCAGAAGAATCCTGCAGGTCCCTGTCATACAAAGAATTTCACCTCTCACCTTTCCCGCGTCCACCTTTATCCCCGTATTACCTTCAACTTGGCGTCAATCAGTTTATTGTGGTGGAGTGTACATGATATTGGGCTCAGGAGCAAATAGTGACAAATAATTCGAATTTCTGCCTCCTGTTGTCAAGGGTTTTATCCCTCTGGGTCGCACGAAACCATTATTCCTGATAGGGTGAATTCTCCGGGTGCCCAAAAAGGAACCTCTGAACCCCTGAACCCCTGAACCTTTGAACTTTTGAAGGTTGAAAAAGATCCCAAGAGGGTGTAGTCTTATTTTCAAAAACGCCACCCTAACACAGGTTATTGTTTCACGACAACCCATCACGAGCAATGCATAAGGAGGATAATGGTATGAATCGACAGGAACTTATGGGGATATTCAACAAGCGGCCCAGGATCGGGTCCCTGAGCACCGCCAATGCCAGGGGGGATGTCAATGTGGCGGTTTTCGGGTCTCCCCAGATGATCGACGAAAACAGTGTGGTCATGGGCATCGGAGAAAACCGGAGTTTTCGCAATCTCAGGGAAAACCCCAAGGCCGCCTTCATCGTTATGGAGCCCGGAGAAACGGTTATGGACTGGAAAGGGGCCCGCGTGTACCTGGAAGCGGTGGACATTGAGACCGGCGGCGGATTTTTCGACCAGGTCAAGGATAATATCGAGAAGGCGGCCGGCAAACAGGCCGCCGAGATGATCCACGCGGCCGTCCGGTTCAATATCACGGAAGTAAGACCCCTGGTGGACATGGGATGAGTCATTTGAAGCTTGATTTAACAACTGCCCCGGTCACTTTTCGCTCTAATTCGTATATATTGTGACATATTGAAGAACCCTGTAGCAAGCTACAGGGAATCTCCCAAATGTAAGGAATTTTTGCCATTTTTTATTTCGCTCGCTAACCCCGCTGCAAGCAGCGGGGAATGCGCTCGCTGAGCATTTTCATTTTGCCCCAATAAATATGTTCACCGCCAAGTCGCAAAGCGCGCAAAGAAATTTCCCTTTTTCATTTGTGGCTGAGACGGCCACAAACGAAAACCAGCATGCCTCCGCCAGCGGGATAGAGAATCCCCCCTTCGGCGGACTTTGCGCCTTAAATGAGCGAAGCGAATGGGCGGTTACAAACATATAATACGGAACTGTCTTTAAGCAAAGAGGACCTTACCGCTGATCATGAAAATCCTTCTGACTAATGACGACGGCATTTACGCCCCGGGTCTCTTTGCCCTCTATGAGGCGTTGAAACCCGAACACCAGATTTACATCGTGGCTCCGGAGTCGGAGATGAGTGCGGTGGGGCACGCCATCACCCTGAACACCCCCATCCGGGTGAAGGAGGTCAACAGGGGCGGGAAATTTTACGGCCATGCAGTGATCGGCACCCCCGCGGACTGTGTCAAAATCGCCTGCCAGGAATTGTTGGACTCGCCACCCGACATGGTCC
>JAWLET010000150.1:0-6658 GCA_041685955.1 Desulfobacteraceae bacterium
GCTTCCAATACGGCCCGGATCTGCATGACATAGATCTCGGGATAGGTGATCCCGAGCCTTACCCCCCGGTGTCCCAGCATGGGATTGATCTCGG
Source organism: Desulfobacteraceae bacterium (assembly GCA_041685955.1). Taxonomy (GTDB): domain Bacteria; phylum Desulfobacterota; class DSM-4660; order Desulfatiglandales; family Desulfatiglandaceae; genus JAIPDZ01. The sequence goes on from JAWLET010000150.1 coordinate 95, forward strand.
TCAGGGAATCCACTTTTTCCAGCAGGGACTCCTTGGCCTCAATGATGGAGGCGGTCAAGTGTCTGTCCCTGAGTTCAGACAGACCCTTGGTGATGGCCTCAAGATTTGCAGCATACCGGTCATGAAGCTCCGGATCAATAATTCTGAGGGTGTCGGGAAGTCCGGACATGCCCTCCACGGTCTCTTTGAGCCGTTTGAGGTGATTGATTTCCTCCATCAGCTCTTCATGGGAGGGGAGAAATTCATGTATAGGCGGGTCCAGAAGCCGGACGGTCACCGGGTACCCGTCCATGATTCGAAAGATATCCAGAAAGTCTTCCCGTTGGAAAGGGAGCAGTTGATCCAATGCATTCTGGCGGTCCTCGGGCGTTTCCGCCAGGATCATGTCTTGTACGATGGGGAGCCTTTCCTGTTGGTTGAACATCCTTTCGGTGCGACACAATCCGATCCCTATTGCACCGTATTTCTTGGCCTTGGTGACCGCCTCGGGGGTATCGGCATTGGCCATGACTTTAAGGTCACTGATTTCATCGGCCCATTCCAGAAGCACCAACAGGTCTTCCACAAACTCCGGGTCGATGGTGGGGACCTCTCCCTGATAGACGTCGCCGGTGGTCCCGTCAATGGTGATGGTATCCCCTTCTCTCAGTTTTACGCCAGAGATAATGGCCTCTTTTTTGATGTCATCAATGACGATGGCCTCACATCCTGAAACACAGGGTTTCCCCATGCTCCGGGCCACCACCGCGGCGTGGGAGGTTTTCCCGCCCCTGCTGGTAAGGATCCCCTGAGAGGCGAAAAACCCGTGAATGTCATCCGGCTTGGTCTCCTCTCTCACCAGAATTACCTTTTCGCCCAATTTGGCCTTGCTCTCGGCCCGATCCGCATCAAAAACAATTCTGCCGGACGCGGCCCCCGGAGAGGCGGGGAGGCCCTGGGCCAGGACCACGGTTTTTGCTTCAGGATCCAGTCTGGGGTGGAGAAGCTGTTCCAGCATATCCGGCTCTACCCTCAAGATGGCCTCTTTTTCTGAGATAAGTCCTTCATTGACCATGTCCACAGACGTTTTGATAAAGGCTGAGGCATTCATTTTTGCATTTCGGGTCTGAAGGCAATAAAGTTTTTTCTCTTCTATGGTAAATTCAAGGTCCTGTATTTCATGGAAGTGGTCTTCCAGGGTATGCCTCAACTTGTCCAGTTCCCGGTAGACCGCGGGCATCTCTTTTCTGAGTTCGCTGATGGGTTTGGGAGTGCGGATGCCGGCCACTACGTCCTCACCCTGGGCGTTCATCATATATTCTCCAAAAAAACGATTCTCACCTGTGGCCGGATCCCTTGTGAAGGCCACACCGGTGGCGCTGTTGTCTCCCATATTTCCGAAAACCATGGTGCAGATATTCACGGCAGTTCCGTCGGCCATTTCCCGGGTAATATTGAATTCCCTGCGGTAGTCAATGGCCCGTTTCCCCATCCAGGATCGAAATACCGACTCCACGGCCAGTTCCAGTTGTTCATAGGGATCCTGGGGGAAAGGCCGGCCTTTTTGTGCCACAAGGTCCAGGAACGCATCGCAGGCCCGTTTTAAGGCCTTCGCAGAGAGTTGAGTGTCTTGACTGGCATTATTTTCCTTCTTGATTTTGTTCCATATGTCATTAAATGCCTGATCATCTATCCCCAGGGCAATCGATCCGAAAAGCTGGATGAGCCGCCTGTAAAGGTCGTAGGGGAATCGCTCATTCCCGGTAAGCGCCAGCAGGCCGCGTACGGTTTCATCATTCAGGCCCAGATTCAGGATGGTATCCATCATGCCGGGCATGGAAATGGCCGCGCCTGATCTCACGGAAACCAGAAGCGGGTTTTCCGGATTGCCGAATCCCTTTCCAGTATCCTGTTCCAACTGTTTCATGGCAACGCGGAGTTCTTTTTTGAGTTCGGGTGGAAGCCCGGCTTTGTTTTTGTTTAGGTAGGCCAGACAGGCCTCAGTGGTGATCACGAAGCCGGGAGGAATGGGGAGTCCGATTTGGCTCATCTCGCAGAGATTGGCCCCCTTGCCGCCCAGAAGCTTCTTGTCCTTTCCATTCCCTTCCTTGAAGGTATATATGAATTTTTTCCCCATGGTTATTCCCCTTTCTTATCTTTTTTCCTGGCATACTCAAACACATAGGCAAGGCACAACAGGGCTGCCCCCAGACCGATCACCTTGATGGCCGAAAGGCTGGTAAAGAAGACCCGCGAGAGAATCACGGCAAACACCGCTGAAAGCAAAAGACGTATGATGAATGTGGTCGTTCTGTTCATTTTTTTTCTACCCCAGGTGTCTGGTGATGGAACCTGCAGCAACCTGTTTGTGTTGGACCAGCAGACAGGACACTCTAAGATAACTTCCCTCAAATCTGGAGTCCGTTGGCTTCACAAAATTATGGTTTTTTAAACGGTATAACCGTAGCCCCATTTCCTTTTCCCTTTTGACCCTCACCCGGGTCGGATTCAGGGGCTCCTTTTTCAGGTTCTTGCCGCTGAACCGGCTCCAGTCTCATGGGTTTTCCATTCATGGTGAATTCCTCCCCGTTTATGTAGGCATCCCTCAAGATCCAGGTCACCGTCTGCATGGGGAGGGTGAGGAACAAAAGTGTGATATGGTACCATCCCTTCTTCACATCCGGTTCAATGTCTTCAATTCGTGCAAAGACAGTAGGGTTCGCCTGGTGGTAAATCAAGACCACATCCCCGATGTCTGCCATAACGCGTCCTCTTCCCAATAAAGGCTGTTGTCGTCAAACCACAGTGTTGTGGACAAGGGTCTGCCGGGGGGCTACTGGAGAAGGCCCTACTCTGTGGTGTCAAACACCGAACCAGGGTCCCTCCTCAGATTATCCAGTTTTGATTCAAAGCCCGAGCCCAGATCCACTCCCATCTGTTGGGCCCGTTTTTTGGCCTGCAGCCCGATGTTTCGGGTATCCTTGTAAAAGCTGTCGCTCTGTGGTGAATTGGGGTCGTAATGGGCCAACCGATCGGCTTCTGATACGTGATAGGCCACCCGGGATATGAGTCGGCTCATTTTCCGGCCCCCGCAAGCAGGACACATCAGGGTATCCTGCTCTTGAGTGTTCATGATCAGGGCCTGAAACTCTTTTTTACACGCGCGGCATTTGTATTCATAGATAGGCATGGCTGTATATTCTCCTGAAAAATCCCTGTAAAAAAACGGACTGATATCATTAATTCTTCATTATACCAGCTATGAAGGAGATGAACAATACTCTTTTTTTGGCCCAAAATTCAGACTGAATGGAACAAATGGAAATTTACGTAGTGCAAGGCGTTATGCGGGGCGTACGATATTGCGTTGCACAAGGAACTCCGCAGATTGACGCCGGCCCGTTCCGAAGCAGACGAGGGATTGCAGAAAAGGATAATGGATGGCGCTTGTCAGAAATTTATGATACCAGTCTTGTAAAATGTCGTAGGGGTTGCTGGAAAAACTGTAAGCTCAATTATGGAGATCCGCCAACTCGGTTTTTTTCTTCGGTTATGCTTCCTATCAGCACTTCCGGAATATCCTTTTCCTGGACATAGCGATCCCCAACCATTTCCCCCCGTACGGATATGATGGGAGGGTCTTGACTAAAACTGGGAAATTCTTGTTCTAAACACCCGTGCTTGCATCCACTGATTAAGAGAATAAGATCTGTGGGCGTCTCCTTATCCGTGATAAACTCTGCCGGGATACCTCTTGCTTTAAACCTTTGTTTTAAAGAATCTATCAAGCCGGTCCTGTCGATTTCAGGGTTGCATCCACCGCAATACCGCAAGCCAATTGAATACATGCACAATGTCCTATTCCATTAAAAAGCAGAGGAATTAACAGATCCAGGCATTTTTTCCTGGATTTTTTTCTTGCTCTCCTGCCAGTAGGTCTTTTCATCTTTACCTGTAATCTGTTCGAAATCCTTGTCTTCTGTTATACCTGCTACACTTTTGGCAAGATCCACTTTTCTGTCAATACCGCTTCTTCTGGCAATCATGATCTTTTGGGCCGCAGGAGACCCTGCACCATGCATGGCTTCAGGCAGCCCGGCCCCCACAGACATATTCTCGATGAGTCTTAACATTTTGATAATGTCCGAGGTGGAAAACCCTTCTTTTCCCACAAAACACTCCTCAATAATCCTGCCTAACTCGGGATTTTCCAGGTCCTTTTCAGAGGGAAGGGTAATAATTTTCCCCCCTGCGATGTCCTGGGCCAGGCGCATCCATTCGTAGACCATTTTGGTGATATTCAGCTTTACCACATTGGCCAGGAGCGGATTGATATGATAAGCCCCTGAAGGGGTTTGATACCCTTCATATGAACAGGCCAGGGTACAGGACCAGCAGGTCTCTGCCATGGCGATCATATCCGTCAACTTGTCAATGATGTGGGAGGCCTTGCTGATTCCATGGGCGTCGGCAGTCCAGTAGGATCCACCCACCACCACATCCGCCAGGCCCACCTTGCATCCCCCGTAGTTGCTCCTGTGATATCCGGCGAATGTTTCCACCAATTCAGTGGTAAAATCGTATTCCCCGGCCATGAAGATCCGCTCATTAGGCACGAATACATCTTTAAAGATGATGATGGCTTCTCCCCCCACGATGCCGTACTTGGGATTGCCGGCATCTAAGGGACTGTCTAGCCGGCGGGTATCGTTGGTCTGCCGGCTGAATACAAAGGTCACCCCTTTGGCATTGGAAGGAATGGCAAAGGAAAGGGCGAAATCCCCATCTTCCTCTCCCATGGTTCGGGTGGGCATGGTAAGGATTTCATGACTGTTGATGGCGCCGGTGATGTGGGCCTTTATGCCCGAGACAATGATCCCATGGTCCAACCGTTCTTTGATATGAAGATAGGTGTCCTTATTCTTCTGCTGATGGGGTCTGAGGTTTCTGTCCCCCCTGGCATCGGTCATGGCGCCTGAGGGCATGAGATCCTTTTTCTGGACTTCGGTCAGCCAGGTCTTGAATCGCTCGTGGTAATCGGTGCCATACTTTTGGTCCATATCATAGGTGGTGACATAAATGGCATTCAGACCATCCAGGCCCACGCAGCGTTGAAAGCAGGTACCGGTCTTTTGGCCCAACAGCCGCATCATTCGGGCCTTCTTCACCAGATCGTCTATACCCTGATGAATATGCGTAAATCGATTGATCTTTTCGCCTGTCAGGTGGGACGTGGCGGTCATGATGTCCTCGTATTCAGGCCTGTGGGCCAGTTCATAGGTCATGGCAGCCGTGTGAATGTGAGGCTGAAACATGGGCTCATCCACGACATTATTGATCTTTTGACCAAAAAAATAGACCTCCGGATTCAGCCCCCGAAGCGACTCAATATATTCCTTGCCGGTCATCATGCTCATGATTGCACCTCCATAAACCTTTCTACACCACTTTCCAGGTGTGTTTTTCTATTCATGGGGAGTTTTTGACTCGCCTTGCGATGTGTTTTTTCCCCTGAGGGTCCTGCGCAAAAATTTGCCGGTCAGGGTCTTGGGGATTTCAGGGACGAATTCCACTTTCCTCGGATACTTATAGGCGGCCATTCGGGCCTTACAAAACGAAGTAATCTCCTGGGGCGTTACGGAGCTCTCCATGCCCTCCTTCAGGGCCACAAATGCCTTGACCGTCTCCCCCCGGTAAGGATCGCTTTCACCCACCACCGCGGTCTCTTTTACCGCGGGATGCTGGTAAATGATATCCTCCACATCCCGCGGCCATACCTTGTAACCGGAGGCCACGATCATGTCCTTTTTGCGATCCACCAGATAGAACCAGCCCCCCTCATCCATCTTGCCCACATCACCGGTGTAAAGCCAGCCATTTCGGATGGCATGGGCGGTTTCTTCAGGCTTCTGCCAATAGCCGGGTATTACAATCGGCCCTGAATCCACGATTTCCCCCACCTCTCCCGGGGGCAGTTCCCGGGTACCGTTTTTTAGATCCATAATTTTCATCACGCAGTTCTGCACCGGCAGACCCACGGAAAGGGCCCCGCTCTCCGGATCCACGGGGGCTCTTAATCCCAAAGGGACGATATGGGACGGTGAGTTGCTTTCGGTCATCCCATAGACATTATACAGATACAGTCCGGTCATTTTTTGGAATTGATTCACGACGGCTTCGGAAACCGGGGCCCCGCCGCTGTATGCCTTGATAAAGCTGGAGATATCTCTTTTCTTTATATCCGGGTGGTTCATGAGGGCAATGTATACGGTGATGGATCCCACCGTAACCGTGGCCTTCCATTTTTCAATAAGCCGGAGGGTTTCTGCAGGGTCGAAACGATAACATAGGATGAGCGGGATGCCTGCAAGTGCGGCAATGGCCAAATGAGCAACTTCTCCGGTCACATGGAACAGGGGGGCCACTCCCAGTACCACGTCATTGGGTTCAATGCGCTGCATCACTTCATAAACCCTGGCATTGAAAGCAATGTTGCCGTGGGTGTTCATGGCCCCTTTCGGGGGGCCGGTGGTCCCCGACGTATAGGTGAGAAAGGCCACATCATCCGGGCCCAGACCAGGATCC
>JAWLET010000151.1:0-6628 GCA_041685955.1 Desulfobacteraceae bacterium
CCGGATTTGAGGCGGATCACCTGGAAACGGCCCAAAGCATTATGGATAGGGCAGGGAAACGCCTCTCACTGCCTGTGGATGTCCGAATAGCCGAGGCCATTGATGAGAATGCAGACCGAAAATCAGTGGACGTGGAGAATGTTCCGACCGGGTGGCACATCGCGGATATCGGGCCGAAAACAGTGCAACAGTTCAAGGAAAAGCTCCAATCCGCCTGTCTCGCATACGAGCACATGGCCTGTAGGGCCGATATCCTCATCGGCCTGAACCTTGAACCTCTACTCCTACATCCTTTCCGGCCATAGCTCTCGAAGTTCATCAGGAAACATCTGCTTGATATCCTGGATTTCTCCTTCCGAAATTCTATGAAACAGGAGTTTAAAGACTGCCCTGGTGGTGGTTTCAGGATCCTCGGTCTGAAGGTCACTCCCCTTGGCGGCATCCTGAACCAGGGAGAGAAACTCATCTTTGTGCCGGATTTTTTCAGGGGTTGTTGAGGGGTTCCATCCTTCATAATAAGCGCCGCGTATCAGCAGGGGCAATTGTGCGCCCAGGTGCACGGCCTCGTCCACGGTCAGACGGTCCCGCAGGGTGTGCAAGCACACCCACATGGCCGAATAGGCTTTGTGCTTCTCTGTCCAGTTCATCTCATACATAAGGTCATTCAACCACTCATTGGTGATATGAATGGTTTTGTCAAATACATCCAGTCCTGTCATACTCATGATCGACTCCTTTCGCTGTTTGATTTCACTTACTTCCTCTCATACCTCCCCATCAAATGGGTTTCATCCAATATGTGGCCGTTCATGGCCTTTTCCACTTCCGGCTTAGTGGCGCCCTCCGGAAGTTCGAGCTTGGTATCCAGGGCAAACAGCTTGAAAAAATAGCGATGCTCCCGGTCCGGGGGACAGGGCCCGTAATAGCCCAGTTCACCGTTGGTCCCGGTACCAGCCGTGCCTTCCGGTTCCTTCCCTTCCAGGATTTCACGAAGATCCGGCGGTATATTGAAAACCACCCAGTGATCCCACATCCCATCTTCCTTTAGATTCTTGGGGACGTCCGGATCCTCCATGATCAGCACCAGGCTCTGGGTAGCCCCAGGCGCCTCCAGGATGCTCAGCGGAGGGTTTATATTTTCGCCGTCACAGGTGTATTGGGTCGGGATTTTGCCTTCATGTCCGAAGGCGGGACTGTTGAGTTTCATGATGTCCTCCTTATTGTTTCAGGTTTTAGGGTTAAACGTAAGGATTCCAGAATAACTCATCCTGGATATCGACTTTGATCTGCCAATCCCCCCTGCACGGAGCAGGGAGTGTATAGACGTACCCATGGTCGTCATATATATGGGTCATGTTTATAGTGCTCAGGTTTTCATTTGCCTGACCTGTTCTCATTTTGATAATAAGACAACTCACTGCATGGGTCTATGGGGCCCATCCGGTATTTCACTCGGGGGATAGAGAGTAGACCCCATTCGGCTGTGCAGGCTCAGGTGGAAACAGACAAAACCCCAGGGGTTTGGTGAAGGAAATCAAAATAAGGCGAAATTTGTGCTCGGATACAGGACGGAACTGATTTAATCGACCGTTGATCTCCGGTATTTTTGTGCTGCATAGAAAATGCTGGCAAAAATGGACCACAACCCGTACATGCCCAAAAGCAAAGGAGGTTAAGTGATGCGTCAGGTGTTCCCCCCCAAGGAAATCCCCATAAAAGAGATTGTTCCCCATTTGTTGTGTCGGCTGTCGGATAAGGGGTTCTATCCTGAGGAAATCCCCAATTTACTCGAGGATCTCCTGTATATGGTGGCCGACGGGGGATATTTCAGCACGGAAGATATTAATCAGGGGCTTGAACGTTTGGGATGGAGCCCTGTGGACTCAGTGACCATCGAACTGGTCCTCTGTCTTCTGGAGGCAAAAGGGGAATACGAGGTCCGGTGCTATGATTTCCATTAAAGTGGGAGGCGCTTTGATAGATTTTCGAAGCAAAGACCTGAAAGTGACAGGGTAGGACACCTCAAAAATCCAGCTCCCGGACTTGAAGGTTCTCCAGTTCGAGCAGCCGGGATTCCAGTCGTTCTATTCGAGACAACAGGTCTAAGACCACGCCGATTCCCGCATAATTGATTCCCAACTGATTACGAAGCCGCATAATCTTGGCCACCAGACGCACCGTGTCTTCATGGAAGCGCCAGTGGGCCTTATTATCCTCCTGGTTTAAAGGCTCCAAGAGACCCAGCCGGACCAACCGGTCAATCAAATCCGGATGCACGGCACATAGCCGGGCCATCTTGCTCACCCCGATACCAGAGGGTTCTCTCAAAAGGGTTCGGGTACGTATGATCGCATACTTTTTGTCAGTCATCAGGGATATCCTTTATCCTGCTTATCCCGCTCTGGGGTTAAAAGAAGAAACCTTGCTCATCTCCTGGAACAGTTCCTGTTCTTTTTTGGAAAGGCGCCTGGGAACCTTGATCTGGGCCACCACGTAAAGGTCTCCGGGGGCCCCCTTGGGATTGGGCATGCCTTTGCCTTTGAGCCTCAATTTCCGGCCGCTCTGGGTCCCGGAAGGAATCTTCAGGGTCAGAGAGCCGTCAAGGGTCTGAACCTGAACCTCGGTTCCCAGGGCCGCTTCCCAGGGGGCCAGGGAAAGGTCGGTGTACAGGTTTCGGTCCTGGAGCCGAAAGCGGGGATGGGGCTGGATATCCACTTTGAGAAACAGATCTCCTGGTTGGCCCCCGCCTGACCCCGGTCCTCCCTGGCCTGCCAACCTGATTTTCTGCCCGGGAAGAATCCCTTTGGGGATCTTGACATCAAAGCGTCTGGGGCGGTTTGAGACCGTGCCGTCAGGACCGGTTTCCTGAGACGTCAGGGTGATCGTCTTGGTCCCCCCCCGGTAGGCCTCCTCCAGGCTTATCTGAAGGGCGGCTTCATGGTCTACACCGGATTGCTGCCGGACAAAAGGGCCCCGACCTTCTGCTCCTCCTTGTGCCCGCTGAAAGCCCCCTCCGAAAAGGGTGCTGAAGAAATCACTGAAGATTTCATCCGATCCCCAAAAAGCCCCTTCAGTACCCGTACCCGGCCGGGGTCCGTATTGGAAACGAGTATCCTCCCAGCCCGGGGGCGGCCGGAAGTCCTGACCTTCTTTCCAGCGTGCCCCCAGTTGGTCATATTTCTGCCGTTTCTCCGGGTCCTTTAAAACTTCGTAGGCCTCGTTGAGGTCCTTGAACTTTTGTTCGGCATCAGCCGCTTTGTTCAGATCCGGATGATACTTTCTGGCCAGCTTTCTGTAGGCCTGTTGGATCTCGTCTTGACCGGCATCGCGGGAAACCCCCAAGGTCTTGTAATAGTCCTTGTACTCAACAGTCATTTTCTGCCATTACCTTATTCTTTCTATGAATGCTCTGCATATTCTGCGTCGATGACGTCCTCTTCTGCTTCTCTCCGGTGGTCCTCTTCCGCCATCCGGCTTTCAGCACCGCCGGCGGGTCCGGCCTGTTGATAGGCCTGTGACGTCACCATGTGAAGCGCCTGTTGCAGGTCCCCGGCCAGTTGCTGGTAGCGCTCCTTGGAGGTACTCTCATCCTGGACCGCTTTGCGTCCCTCTTCGATCAACTGCTCGGAGCGGGACTTTTCGTTAAGAGGGACCTTATCCCCCATGTCCGTCAGCGTACGTTCCAACTGATAGGCCATGCTGTCCACCTGGTGCCTGGCATCGATGGTTTCCCGTCTTGCTTTATCTTCACTGGCGTGTTGTTCCGCATCCCGGACCATACGTTCCACTTCACTTTTGTCTAAGGAGGTGGACTCTGTAATGGTCACGGTCTGTTCTTTGCCTGTACCCATGTCTTTGGCGGTGACATTTAGAATGCCGTTGGCGTCGATATCAAACGCCACCTGGATCTGGGGAACACCCCGGGGAGCCGGCGGAATTCCCTCTAAACGGAACCGGCCCAGGACTCGATTGTCTTTGGCCATTTCCCGCTCCCCCTGAAGCACTACCACGTCCACGGCGGTCTGGTTGTCTTCTGCAGTGGAAAAGACCTCCTCGTGCTTTGTGGGTATGGTGGTGTTTCGTTCGATCAGCTTGGTCATGACCCCTCCCAGGGTTTCAATCCCCAAGGATAGCGGGGTCACGTCCAGCAGGACCACATCTTCCACTTCTCCCTGGAGGACCGCAGCCTGGATGGCGGCGCCTACGGCCACCACTTCGTCGGGATTGACGCTCATGTTGGGCTGCTTTCCACCGGTCAGCTTTTTGACCAGTTCCTGAACCTTAGGGACCCGGGTGGAGCCGCCCACCAGTACCAGTTCGTCAATATCATTTGCTGTCATGTTGGCGTCGGCCAGGGCCTGTTCCACAGGCTGGGTGCATCGCTGCACCAGATCGTGAATGAGGTCTTCCAGCTTGGCCCGGGATATTTTCATGGTCAGGTGTTTGGGTCCGGCTGCATCCGCGGTGATGAAGGGCAGATTGAGTTCGGTCTGGGTGGTGGTGGAAAGCTCACACTTGGCCTTTTCACAGGCTTCGTAGAGCCTTTGAAGGGCCTGGCGGTCCTCTCGAAGATCTATGCCATTGTCTTTTTTGAACTCATCCGCCACCCAGTCCACCAGCCGCTTATCAAAATCATCGCCCCCGAGGTGGGTGTCGCCGGATGTGGATCGTACCTCACACACCCCGTCTCCCACATCCAAGATGGAAACATCGAATGTGCCTCCGCCAAAATCAAAGACCATCACGGTCTCATTTTTCTTCTTCTCCAAACCGTAGGCCAGGGCCGCCGCCGTAGGCTCATTGATAATGCGGAGCACGTTAAGCCCGGCAATCTCTCCGGCCGCCTTTGTGGCCTGGCGCTGGGCATCGTTGAAGTACGCGGGAATGGTAATAACGGCATCTTTGACCTTTTCCCCCAGATAATCCGAGGCATCGTTCACCAGTTTGCGCAGGACCTGGGCCGACACCTCCTCCGGTGCGATCTGCTGTCCCCGAATTTCAAACCTTACTGCATCGCTGGGTCCCTTTACCACGGAGTAGGAGACCGCTTTGGATTCTTGGTCCACTTCTCCCCATTTCCGTCCTATGAACCGTTTGGTGGAATGGATGGTGGATTCCGGGTTGAGAATGGATTGCCGCTGGGCCACCTGGCCCACCAGACGTTGTCCATCCTCTGTGTATCCTACCACCGAAGGGGTGGTTCGGGATCCTTCTGAATTCTGAATCACGGTCCCGTGTCCTTCTTCCCAAACCGCCACCACTGAATTGGTTGTACCTAAATCAATACCGACTGCTTTTGCCATTTTATGCACCTCCTGATGAAATTTGTGTATCGAATCTGATCACAAAATAGGCATTCAGGATAGAAACGGGAATGGGGGAAAACCTCCATTTAGGCGTTCGATATTATGTATCTATTCAACAGATACCTCTACACTGTCATAATGGATTTGATCCATATCCGGGGAACTGTCCATCACCATGTCCACACCGAAATAAAATGTATAGGTCCCTGCAGGCAAAGAACCATTTAAGACCTCCAATGTGTTTAGACTGAATATAGGTCCCTGGTGGGTAACCCTAAAACCCCTCGCCCAAGAACTACCGGCCACATCGTAATGATACCATCCAAACGGCGTACTGGCTAACAGCCACCAATCACTGTTATCGCCCGCGTAAGTACCGGGCAACAGTTGTACGGTTATGGAAACGGTCTCGCTCGGATTCACGGTAATCGGACCATCTGAACCGTTGACAATGATATCGGGGGTGGGCGGGCAGTCACATTTTTCATAGGTCATTTCGTGGGTCTGATCTACGGAACCGTCGTTTTCAACATCCAAAGTAATTTCGGTTGGGTTGTCATGATATTCGCTTTCATAATAATAGCAGGTCAGACTTTCTTCCGCGCCTCCCTTTAAAGAGGAACTCTTTGCGGTTTTAACGTTTCCATCGGGATAATAGGTATACTCTGTGATGCTGATGGTCTCAAAGCTGCCATCATTATCCTTATCGAATTTGGTCTTGGAGATATCTCCCTTTTCATTGTATTCATATACCGTTACCGAATCTATGGTACCGTCATTACCTTGGTCCTCTTCCATGCGGACCATGTTGCCGGCACTGTCAAACGATTGATACCTTACAAATTCGATAGTGCCATCATTATCCACGTCATGTTCCACCTTTATATTATTCCCTTTTTGGTCATAGCTGAACAAAATCACATACTCGATGGACCCGTCAGCTTCATTATCCACACGCTTTTCAATTTGTTGTTGAAGATCATTGTACAACATGTAAGACATGATATCGATGCTGCCGTCATTTTGATAGTCAGTGCTTTCCCTTATTCGATTGCAGTTTTCATTATAAAAGCACTCGAAAAAGGTGTTGGGTTCATCTATTCTGGTCATAAGATTCTCTTTTAAGACCCAAGTTTCACCCAATGCCGGGGCTACAGTAAATACGATAAGAATCAAACCCATCAGACCTACCGAGATTGCTGGTCGAAAAAACATAAATACCCCCCTCAAAATTTCAATTACTGGAAACATGTCATGCTTCAACATGGGGCCCGGGCTTATCCACGATGTCCACCGTACTGGCCTGCGGCCCCTTTTCTCCC
>JAWLET010000152.1:0-6627 GCA_041685955.1 Desulfobacteraceae bacterium
GGATCCGCAAAAGACCGTGGTGCAGGTGTGTATGACCGGTTGCAGGGCCTATGGCGCTCGCGAGGTGAAAACCGCCCTGGAAGAAGCGCTCAGGCGTCAGGACCTTTCCGAGAGGGTGGAGATCCGGGCCACCGGTTGTCATGGATTTTGCGCCAAGGCGCCGGTCATTGCCATTGAGCCGGCCGGGATTCAGTACCAGGCGGTGGAGCCGGAGGATGCAGACGAGATCGTGGATCTCACCCTCAGACAAGGCCGCAGTATTGATCGACTGGCCTACCAGGACCCCGAAACCGGAAAACCCATCATCTACCGGGACCAAATCCCCTTTTACAGCAGACAGAATCGGAGGGTCCTGGCCAATTGCGGCCGGATCGATCCCACCCGCATTGAGCACTATATTGCGGCCGGCGGATACCGGGCAGTGGTCAAGGCATTATCCAGGATGTCGCCGGAAGACGTCATCGAGGAGGTCACCACCGCCAGGCTCAGGGGACGCGGCGGGGCGGGTTTTCCCACCGGTCTCAAATGGAAGTTCGCCCGCGAGGCCGGAGGTCTTCCCAAATATGTGATCTGCAATGCCGATGAAGGGGACCCGGGTGCGTTTATGGACCGGGCCATCCTGGAAGGGGATCCGCATGCGGTCCTGGAAGGGATGCTCATCGGCGCCTATGCCATGGGGGCCGAGTACGGGTATGTGTATGTGCGGGAGGAATATCCCATTGCCGTGGAGCACCTGACCACGGCGCTTGCGCAGATGACCCAACTGGGGCTGGTGGGCGAAAACATCCTGGGGACCGGCTTCAATTTTGATTTGAGGCTCAAGATGGGGGCAGGCGCCTTTGTATGCGGTGAAGAAACCGCCCTGATGGCCTCCATTGAGGGGAGGCGGGGAATGCCCCGGGCACGGCCGCCTTTTCCCGCTCAAGCGGGACTGGACCAAAAACCCACCAACATCAACAATGTGGAGACCTGGGCCAACATCCCCTCTCTCATTGATCAGGGCGCCGAATGGTATGCGGAAGTGGGCACGGAAAAAAGTAAGGGGACCAAGATTTTTTCCCTGGCCGGGAAGGTGAACAACACCGGCCTGGTGGAGGTGCCCATCGGGGTGTCGGTCCGGGAAGTGGTCTTTGATATCGGCGGGGGGATTCCCAAGGGGCGGCAGTTCAAGGCCGTACAGATGGGCGGGCCTTCCGGGGGTTGTGTGCCGGCCCCATATCTTAATCTAACCATCGATTATGATACCCTGCAGCGAATCGGCGCCATCATGGGATCCGGCGGCATGGTGGTCATGGACGAAAACAACTGCATGGTGGAGATCGCCCGGTTTTTCCTCAGTTTCACCCAGTCTGAATCGTGCGGCAAGTGTGCGCCCTGCCGGCTGGGGACCACCCAGCTTCTGGAAATCCTGACCCGGATTACCCGGGGGGAAGGTCAAATCAAGGATATTGACACCATTCAGGCGTTGGGGGAGACCATCACCGAATCCTCCCTGTGCGGTTTGGGCCAGACCTGCGCCAAACCGGCCCTTTCCACCCTGCGGTACTTCCTCAAGGAGTATGAGGATCATATCCTGGAGCATCGCTGCGCCGGCGCCACCTGTGATGCCATGGTGATCTCCGCTTGCCAGCATGCCTGTCCCGCCGGGATCGATGTGCCCAATTATGTGGCGGCCATTGCCGTGGGGGACAATCAAAAGGCCGTGGACATCATCCGGGAGCGGAACCCCTTTCCGGCGGTGTGCGGCCGCATCTGCATTCACCCCTGCGAGTTCAAATGTAGAAGGGGGGAACTGGACGAGCCGGTGGCCATCCGGTCTCTGAAACGGTATGCCTCTGACTGGTACTTTGAGCATGTGGGCAAGCCCGAGGCCCCTTTCCCGGTGACCCAAAGCCAGAAAGTGGCCGTGGTGGGGGCCGGGCCTGCAGGACTGACCTGCGCCTACTTCTTGGCCCAAATGGGGTATAAAACCACTGTGTATGAATCCCAACCCGTGGCCGGGGGCATGCTGGGCATCGCCATCCCCGAATTCCGACTTCCCCGCAGGGTGATCCAGGAAGAAATCGACTACATCGCCTCCTGCGGCGTGGAAATCCTGTACAATTCCCCCATTGACGCCCATCACACGGTGGACGATTTGATGCAGGAAGGGTTTGATGCCGTGTTCATTGCGGCCGGGGCCCAGGCCAGCAAACGGATCGGAATTCCGGGCGAAGAAGAGGGCCTGGAGGGCCTGGTCTATGGACTCAGGTTTTTGACCGACGTGAGAATGGGCCGGGAGGTGTCTGTCCAGGGGAACATCGTGGTGGTGGGGGGCGGAAATGTGGCCATGGATGTGGCCAGGACCGCGGCCCGACTCACTGCCAGGTCAGATCCTTCAGCCGCTTCCGAGGTCCAAGTATTCTGTCTGGAGTCCAGGCAGGAGATGCCGGCATGGGAAAAAGAGATTCAGGAAACCTTGGACGAAGGGATTGCCATCAATGCGTCCTGGGGCCCCAAACGGATCATCAGTGAAGAGGGAAGGGTGAAGGGCATTGAATTTATGCGCTGTGTCTCGGTTTTTGATGAGGAAGGTCGTTTTAATCCCGCATTTGATGAGACCTCCAGCCAGGTGGTGGCAGCGGATACGGTGCTCATCTCCATCGGCCAGGCCCCGGATCCGTCCTTCCTCTCCAAAGACGTGCAGCTGGAAAGGGCCCTGTGGGGGACCCTGGCCGTGGATGAAAACACCCTTTCCACCAACATCGAAGGGGTGTTTGCGGGCGGTGATTTCACCACCGGCCCCACCTATCTCATTCGGGCCATCGCCTCGGGAAGGCGGGCGGCCCTGGCCATGGATCAATACCTTCAGGGAAAGACCGGCAGGCTCCGAATCCCGGATGAAAAGACAAAATTCAAGGAAGATGCGGGATTGGCCTTGGATGAGGAAACCGCCGAAGACGTGCCCAGGATCCAGGTGGAACTGGAAGATCCTGTGAAGCGGATCAGAGATTTCAGAGAGATCGAAAAGGGGCTCACCCGGGAACAGGCCCTCAGAGAGGCCACCCGGTGTCTCAGGTGTGATCTGGAAAAAGAGAGGGAGTAGCCATGATCAGATCCATTACACAACAAAAGCCGGAAGCGGAACTGGATCGGCTCTTGGAAGGGCTGAGGCGGGTGTTTGTCATCGGCTGCGGCACCTGTACCACCCTGACCCGGACCGGGGGGGCGCCTGAAGTGGCCGCCATGAAGGAGCGCCTTTCTCAGGAAGGAAAATTGATTACCGGCGATCTGGTCCTGGCGGTGGCCTGTGACAACCTGACCGGGGAGACTTTGGCCGAATACGGGGATCAGATGGACCAGGCGGATGTCCTCCTGATCATGACCTGCGCCTTCGGGGTCCAGAATATCGCCATGCATTCCAGAAAACTGGTGGTGCCTGCACTGGACACCCTGTTTATGGGCAAGGAGACCGGGTTGGGGGAATTCAATGAGGTGTGCACGCAGTGCGGGGACTGCATTCTGGGGGAGACCGGGGGGATCTGTCCAGTCACCACCTGTCACAAAGGCATGGTCAACGGCCCCTGCGGGGGCACCAACAAGGGAAAATGCGAGATCGATGGGGACAAAGACTGCGCCTGGACCCTGATCTACAACCGGCTTCGGGAACTGGGACGATTGGATGCCATGCGAAAATTGCAGAAACCCCGGAACCATCAGGCGGTGTTGAACCCGGGCAAAATAAGGCTCAGCGTTTAGAAACATCTTTATCCCGCAGGGGCGCAGGGACGCAGGGAAAATCACTTTTCAGCATGTTCATCGCCTCAGCAGGAGACGTGGGTTTTCAATCAACAATCAACAATCGCCAATCACCAATCCACAAGCGAGGTCTGAAATGACGTCATCATTCAAATCGGCCCTGGATTCGGGCAAGTTCGTGGTGACCTCCGAGGTCGCCCCGCCCAAGGGGACCCACTTAGATAAA
This sequence comes from Desulfobacteraceae bacterium, assembly GCA_041685955.1. Taxonomy (GTDB): domain Bacteria; phylum Desulfobacterota; class DSM-4660; order Desulfatiglandales; family Desulfatiglandaceae; genus JAIPDZ01. The sequence continues at coordinate 3,965 of JAWLET010000152.1, forward strand.
ATGGCCCATCATATTGAACTGCTCAAAGACCGGGTGGATGCCATGAATGTCACGGATCACCAGAGCTCGGTGATGCGGTTTCCTTCTCTGGGCGGGGCCTTACTGGTCAAGGAGATGGGCGGAGAACCCATACTGCAGATGACGTGCAGGGATCGAAACCGGATGGCCCTTCAGGCCGATCTGCTCTTTGCCAGTCAGCGGGGGATTACCAATGTCCTGTGTTTGACCGGGGATGCGGTCATGTTCGGCGATCACAAGGAGGCAAAAGGCGTATTTGATCTGGATTCCAGCCAGTTGGTGGCTGCTGTACGGCGGATGGAAAAGGGGGAAGATCTGGGTGGGAACAAGCTGGATGGGGAGGTGGTTTTCTGCGCAGGAGCCATTGTCACCCCCGAGGCCGATCCCCTGGAACCTCAACTCATCAAATTTGAAAAAAAGATTGAGGCCGGGGCCGAATTCATCCAGACCCAGGCCGTATACGATCTGGACCGGTTCAAGGAATTCATGGCCTATGCCGGGCAGTTTCCGGTCAAAATTCTGGCCGGAGTTATTCTTTTGACCTCTGCGCCCATGGCCCGGTTTATGAATAAGAATGTGGCCGGGGTGAATGTCCCCCAGGAGCTCATTGACGAGATGGCCTCCGCACCAAAAGGAAAAGCCCTCAGCAAGGGGATCGAAATCGCGGGCCGCATGATCCGACGGATCCATGAGGAAAAGATGTGTCATGGGGTGCATATCATGGCCATCGGCAAGGAAGAGGTGGTGCCGGAGATTATGTCGGCCGCGGGACTGGAGTGATTGAAGATAAAATGACCCGGCATCAGATCCGCGCTGAAGCCGGGCCCATTTTATGGAGATGATTAAAAGGCGTTTTCCACTTTCCAGGCCTCCCACACTTTCCCCACCAGGTCAGGCCCCGGGGTCAGGGTCGGTTTCCCCGGTCGCCAGCCCGAGGGGGTAGCCTCGGCCCCATTGGTCTTTCGAACGTGCTGAAAGGCCTGAACCTGACGGATAAGCTCTTCCACGTTCCGTCCCACCGGCGGGGTCAGGATCTCGATGGCCTGCACCACGCCGTCCGGATCGATGATGAAGCGGCCCCGCATTTCCACACCGGCGTTTTCGTCATAGACCCCGAATGTCTTGCCGATATTACCCGGGCCGTCGGAGAGCATGGGGAACGGAATGCCCCCGTCCACCATCTTGGTCAGCTCATTGTCCTGCCACATCTTGTGGACAAAGTGGCTGTCCACACTTACCGACAGTACTTCCGCCCCCAGGTCCTGGATATCCTTGTATTTGGACGCAACTGCGGCCAGTTCGGTGGCTCAGACAAAGGTGAAATCGCCCGGATAGAAACAGAGGATGACCCACTTGCCCAGGTAATCTGAAAGTTTAACTTGACCGAAATTTCCGCCCTGATATGCGGGCGCCTCAAAATCCGGGGCCTTCTGACCGACCCTGACTGCAGCCATGGCTGTCTCCTTTCCTGTTTGGGGTTGCTTTTCTGCTGGTTTTTCCTGGGTTTCCTGACCCACCGTTGCACCGGTGGGCTTTCCGCATCCGACCTTGAGTTCTTTCATTCTCTCACCTCCACTTTTGATTGATGTATTCCCTTTGATTTATACCGCTCATCCCGATCAGCCGCCTTTGACACCTTTTTCAATCCGGTCGCCGATCTCATTATCGATGTTTTGCCAATACGCAAACGCCCGTTCAAGTACAGGTTCGGACACACCGTCTTTGAGGTGGCCGACCACATTTGACACCAGCCGGTCGCGTTGCGCATCATCCATGACCTCGCGCACCAGGGTGCCGGGCTGACCGAAATCGTCATCGTCTTTACGCAGGGTGTAGGTTGCTCGAATGAACTCACCATTGGCATTCCATACATCCACCTGGGGATATCGTTTACCGTCCGCCTTTGGACCGCCCTTGGAGTTCGGGGCATACACGGGGTGGGTGACGTTTTCAACCCGCATGGCGCCGCCCTTGCTGTAGCTGTGCACCGGGCTCTTGGGCCGGTTGACCGGGATCTGCTTGTAGTTGACGCCCAGGCGCGCCCGGTGGGCGTCTGCGTAGGAAACCAGGCGCGCGAGCAGCATCTTGTCCGGGCTGGGACCGATCCCTGGAACCAGATTGTTCGGTTCGAATGCCGCCTGTTCGATCTCGCTGTGAAAATCGCTTGGATTGCAGTCCAGCGTGAGCCGGCCCACTTCGTGCGGGGGGTAATCGCCGTGGGGCCAGACCTTGGTCAGATCAAAGGGGTTGAATCGGTAGGTTTCGGCCTCCTCAAAGGGCATGATCTGCACCTTGAGGGTCCAGCTGGGATAATCCCCCCGCTTGATCGCATCAAACAGGTCGCGGCGGTGGTAGTCGGCATCCTCGCCTGCGATCCGGTCGGCCTCCTCCTGGGTGAGAAAATCGATCCCCTGGTCTGTCTTGAAGTGATACTTCACCCAGAAGCGCTCGCCCTTTGCATTGATCCACATGTAGGTGTGGCTCGTGTAGCCGTTCATGTGCCGATAGCTCCTGGGGACTCCGCGATCGCTCATCAGAATGGTGACCTGATGGGCCGATTCGGGAGACAGGGTCCAGAAATCCCACTGCATGTCATTGTCGCGCAGGCCGCTGTCTGCCCGCCGCTTCTGCGAATGGATGAAGTG
>JAWLET010000153.1:0-6559 GCA_041685955.1 Desulfobacteraceae bacterium
GCGTGATTCTCCAGTATACCCAGGTTAAATGGCTCAAATGACTTCAATCGACAGAAGTGAAAGCATGAAAACTTCACCTGCGGATAAGCGCCGACCTTTTGCAGGAGGAAACGGAAATGTCCCTCTTCAAAAGACTTGCTGAGAGAATTTACGGGCCTCTGCGAAGACCCCGGCGGGATCGACGGGGAGACGGTTGCCGAATAAGCTGCAATATTAATGCCGTTTTAGTCGGCACTAAAGGCGCGATTTCTGTCAAAAAAGGGAGGCAGTTTCAGCGTTACTGTAAAAAACATTACCAACTGTAACATTATATTACAAAAACACAGTGCCCCCATGTCCGCTTCATCCGGCTTTTATCGAAGGATATTCGAGTCCTTTTCAGGACGCCCTCAAGGTTGGTCTTGCCCTGGGGCCATGGTACTGGTAGGATCCTTGACTGCTTTTTGTTTTCATGGGCAGACCCTTATTATTCCACGGATCTGGACATATGCTGGAACAAATCAGTCCATTGTTGAGTCTGGCGCTTCTGCTGGTGGCCGGACTGCTCTTCGGTAATGTGGCAAACCGTCTGCACCTGCCGGCGGTGACCGGCCAGATTGTGATCGGCATGCTGCTGGGTCCTTCGGTGCTCAATGTATTTCCGAGAGAAACCGTGCACCAGTTTCAGCCCTTCACCATGTTCGCCCTGGGATTGATTGCCGTAACCGTGGGAAGCCACCTCAACATCCGTAAACTACGCAATGCCTATTACCGGTTGGGGATTCTGCTGCTGCTGGAAGCGACCCTGACGCCGTTGATGGTCTTTGCGGCCACCTATCTCGTGGGTATGCCCTGGCACCTGGCACTGATTCTGGGCATCCTGGCCGTGAGCACTGCCCCGGCCACAGTGGTGGCCCTGATCCAGGAAACCCGGTCGCGCGGCGTCTTTGTCAAAACGCTCATTGCTGCAGTGGCACTCAATAATATTGCCTGCATCTTTTTATTCCAAATCGCTTATACCGCTGCCAAAACCGCGCTCGGTGGCAGCGAAACACCACTTGATATCCTGATCGCCCCTTTCCGGCAGCTCATGACCTCACTGCTTCTGGGCGGGGGAGTCGCTGTGGGCCTGGTTCTGGTAACCCGCCGGGTCGTGGAAACCGCCCGCCTCACCACCATTTCCAGCATTGCCATCGTGCTGACCATCGGACTTGCGGAGACCTTTGGCATCTGTATGCTGTTGTCCACCCTGATTCTCGGGGTCACGGTGGTCAACCTGGCGCCCAACAAGGAAAATCTGGGCCATGGGGTGTTTGCCAATTTCCAGTCCGCTATTTTATCTGTTTTCTTCATCCTCGCGGGCATGGAGCTCCATCTCGCCTATGTGGTTAAAGGCGGTCTGGTGGCAATTCTGGTGGTGGGCGTTCGCATCCTGGGCAAATGGCTGGCCGCCAACCTGGCCATGCATATGGCCAAAGCCACCCCCTCGCTCCAGCGGTACCTGGGGCTGGCCCTGGTACCCCAGGCCGGGCTGGCTGTGGGACTGATCCTGTTGCTGGAAGGCGACAAGGCCTTTGCCCCGGTTTACAACCTCATCATGGCAGTAGGGTTAACCTCCGTGATCCTGAATGAACTGATCGGACCGGTTTTAACCCGTTTTGCCCTGCGCCGTTCCGGCAATTATCAGCGCGACCATATGCATCTCATTGATTTTCTACACGAGGAGAATATTACCACAGACTTCAATGCCGCCAGCAAGGAGGAGGCCATTGAAAAGCTGGTGGATATCCTGCTGCAGTCCAATCACATCATCTACGACCGGGAAAAGCTCCTTCAAAGCGTCCTTGAACGCGAAAGTGAGATGTCGACCTGTCTCGGGGCCGGACTGGCCATCCCCCATGCCGAACTGGAGATGAAAAACGGCCCTATGATGGGCGCCATGGGCATCAGCCGAAAAGGACTGGATATGGAGACGCCGGACGGACAGCCGGTGCACATGATGGTGCTTCTGGCCACGCCCCCCAACCAGCGGGACCGGCATCTCGCGGTGCTGGCCGCCATGGCCCGGACCATCGGCTCAGACCCCAACGTCCGGCAACAGCTTTTCCATGCGCGCACCCCGGCCCATGTATGTGAAATTCTGCACTCCGAAGAAAACCGGGACCTCAACTACCGCTGGCAGGATGAGTAATGGTAAAATGATGGTCAGGTGTTGTGTAAATGAACCGGCGGGTCAGGAGGTAAAGACCGCCGACGCAAAGCTCACCGCCGATCTTGTGGGCCCTTCGTGCCAGATTTCATAATGGCGCATCTCCCCTTTGGACGGTGGCAGGATCTCCAGCAGACAGGCCAGGGCCGAAAATCCGCACACATTGAACTGATCATTGACCCGTGCGGATTCCTGCCAGAACGCATCGGCGTCCAGCCGGCACAGGTGGGCCATAAGGGCGGTGTCATGGGCCTCGAATTGGCGCTGAAGGTTGGAGGCAGGCATCTCATGCCCAAACTTGGGACCGGTGTGGGACAAGTCCACCCCGGCCACCAGGAGAGTCTCCCGGTCCGGGTCCGTCAAAAGCCGCCTGAGCCCCTCAAGAAACGGCCCGGTCGTGTTCAAAAAGGCACCTCTCGTGTATTCAGGGAGCCCGGCCTGAAGATTGCCGCACAGGATGGGGACGAGGGTAAAGGGGGTTTTTTTGAGCAGGTGTTGCAGAAAAAGAAGTTGAAACTCAATGGAATGTTCGGCCCGGTGGACAAAATCGTCTGCCGCCATCATGTCCGGTGTCGTTTCCCGGAGGGCCTTTACCACCGCCTGTTCCGTGGGGGTGACGCCCAGCGGGGTCTCAAAATCCTTTTCCGTAAGCGAAAAGAGACCGTCTTGAAGCTGGTGGCCCGTGCCCAGGATGACCACTCTCGACGGGGTGGTATGAGCCAGCATCTGATAGGTGCACGAATAGGCCTTATATCCCACAGACAGGTCCATGTGCGGTGCCACCAGGGCCTTGATCTCGGCCTCAGGCGCTGAAACAGAAGGTTGGGCGCCTATGATATCATCAAGTCTGGCCCGAAGTTCCGACGGGTTTTCGGGGTAGCTCTGTCCGGCCAGAACGGCCGGCCTGGTCCGCTGCGAGATGAACGCCGCGATGAGTTGGGCCCTGGCCTTTTGAAACCTCTCCGAGTCCAGGAGAAAGGATTCATCCAGATGGGCCAGCACCTGATGGATCTCAGCCTCTCCGACCAGGACCCCTCCCTGCTGTCTCATCATCTCCATTCGGAGTTCTTTCGGGGTCCGGGTGCCGTCCAGCAGAGTCATGAACTGGTACAGGGGCAGCGGTAACGCCTGGCCTTCCTGAACCAATCCAAGGTGGTCTTTAACCACTACCAGTTGCCGCCCCTCATGCTGAACAGGAAAAAACTGGAGATCAAACCTGGCAGCAGGAGGTGTTGCATCCCATGAATCCATTCCCTTCCCCCCCGTTGTCGCCGCTGGCAGAAGACCTTACTTCCTGAAGTCTCTTTCCCGGCGTGTGGCTTCGGCATCCACCCTCAGGGCATCGGGATCGATGATCACGCCGTAATCTTCCTTTGCGCCTTGAATACTCACATATCCCTCCCGGACATCCTGTTCCACCATTTGGGGATCGCGCTTTAGGGGATCATCGTAGCCCCCGCCGCCGGCCGCATCAATCAACACCCTGTCTCCCGGCTTCAACTGGCTCAGTCCGTAGGGGTTTCCGGGCTGGTCGTTAATGAGAAATTGGGCCCTGGACCCGTCTTTCCCCCCGAACAACCCTTCAGGGGGATAGCGATATCGTCCGGACTGGATTCCCAAATTTACCGGAGGGATGGGCGCGTAGTCGTCTTCGGGAATCTTGAGTATCATGCGTCTCCCCAATCCCCCTTTCATCTTTCCGGGACCGCCGGAGTCCGAAAGGAGCTCCCGTTTCTCCACGATAAGCGGGGTATCGCTTTCCAGTATCTCTACCGGCGTGTTGGCGCCGTTGGCCGGGAAGATGTACACATAATTGCCATCGGCCCGGGCGCTGGCGCCCATTCCGCCTCCCCGGATTCTCACCGAATGCCAGGGACGTCCGTCATGGCGTTTTCCATACAGCACATTCATGCTGGCCGGGGTTCCGCCGCTGCCCGCCAGCACCCGGTCCGGCAACGCCTCGGCCATGGCCCGATAGATAATCTCGGTAACAAAATGGCCGATCTGCATGCGGGCGGCCACCGCAGCCGGAAACCGGCAATTCATCACACTGCCCTCAGGCGCCTTCATGGCAATGGGGGTCGCGCACCCGTCATTATTGGGAATCTCGGGATCCAGCATGCTCTTCATGGCCATGAATACATAGGCATAAGTAAAATTATAGACCACATTTCCGCCCCAGTCCACCTGAGGAGAAGAGCCGGCGAGATCCACCAGGATGGTATCTCCCTGAACCGCCACCGCCACCTTGATGACGATATCGTCCTTGCCCTCCATCTGTTCCACCAGGCCTTGAGCCCGGTACATACCATCCGGGACCGCTGATATGGCATCCCTCATGCTTTTTTCAGTCCTTCCGATGATTTCATCGGCCAGGGCATCCAGGCTGTCCATGTCATACTCCTCCAGCATCTGACAGATTTTTTCGGAGCATACATGATTGGCCGCGATCTGGGACCGGATATCGCCGATCACCTCGTCAGGCGTGCGGACATTGTATTTGATCATCTCCACCACCGCGTCATTCTGGATGCCACCCGCTTCCAGCTTGATTAGGGGGATAAACAGACCGTCTTCATATACATCGTGATTATCGGATGAAACCCGGCCCCCGATGTCAGAATGATGAAACACACACGCGGTCCAGCCGGTCAAACTGCCCTGGTAGTAGATGGGGCTCAGGACACACACATCATTTAAATGCCCGGCAAGGGCCCAGGGGTCATTGGTGATGAAGACATCCCCCGGACCGTAACTCCCCTGGGACAGACCGGTCACCAGGTTTTTAATTCCCAGGGCCATGGCCCCGGACTGACCCGGGGTGGCAAAGGTCCCCTGGGCCAGTTCCCGGCCCTTTCGATCCGTGAACATGCAGGTATAATCATGGGCATCCCTCAGAAGACTGGAAAAGGCGGTCCGGGCCACTGAACTGTCCGCCTCATCTACAATGGAGGTCAACCTCCGCCACAAAATCTCTATGGTTATGGGATCAAACTGTTGCGCCATTTTTAGCTCCGTTACTGAGTATGTCTCCGGTTTCAGATATCAGGCCTCGGGTGTCTCCAGATCAATCCATAAAAACCCGTATTCATCCACAGAAATGGGGGCCGCCTCTCCCACAATGAGCGTTGATTCCCTTTCTTCGATAATGGCCGGGCCTTCAAACGCCATGCCCGCGGACAGTTTATACCGGTCATAAACGATGAAAGGGACAAAATCCTCGGCAATACCGGAATAGGCATCCCGGGTTCCCTTGACGGCCTGTTTCAGGCCTTTGGAGGTTTGACCCAGTTTGGGCAATTTGAGCAACCGCTCCGGCAGGCTGGCCCGGATCTTGAAGTTGATGAACTCCACTGCCGATTCCGGATAGGTCCGGCCGTAGAGTTTCTCATAGGTCTCATCAAAGCGCTTTCGAATGGCCTCCGGATTCACCTTCATGAAATCGCCTTCAGGCACTGAAATATTGGTCTCAGAGCCCTGCCCCACAAACCGCACGTCCACGGATCGTTCAAATCGAATCTGATCTGTTGTGTCAGAGATTTCCAGGGCCTTATACGCCTCCTGTTCCATCTCCTTGAAGCGCTTTTCAATATCTGCAAAATCCGCATCATCCAGGGCGGTCTTATGGCTTCTGACCATATCAAAGGCCCGGGGGGCAGTAAAAAACCCCAAGGCCGATCCCACCCCCGCATTGGGAGGCACCAGCAGTCTGGGAGCACCCAGCTTTTTGGCCAGTCCATAGGCATGGACCGGACCTGCCCCCCCAAAGGCGCTCACTGTAACCACCTTGGGATTGCCGCCCTTTTCCGCGATATGGGTCTTGGCGGCCGCGGCCATGGTTTCATTGATGAGATCATGAATCCCCCACACCGCCTTGATAAAGGGGACATCTAAGGGTCGGGCGATCTTCTCTTCGATGCCCCGGCGGGCCGCGTCCATGTCCAGGCGCATCTCTCCGCCCAGGAAATAATCGGCATCCAAGTATCCCAACAGCAGATCTGCATCCGTAATGCAGGGATCCACACCGCCCCTGGCATAGCACATGGGTCCGGGATCAGCCCCCGAACTTTCAGGACCCACCTGCAGGGTACCCATCTTGCTGACCTTGGCAATGCTGCCGCCCCCGGCCCCGATCTCCATGAGATCCACCACCGGTACCTGAATAGTCAACCCGCTCCCTTTCATAAACCGCTGCACCCGTCCCACTTCAAAGGTGGGCACCACGCCGGCCACGCCCCGCTGGATCAGACAGGACTTGGCTGTGGTGCCGCCCATATCAAAGCAGAACATCTCCGGAATATCAAACAGCTTTCCATAGTACTGCCCGGAGATCACCGCGGCCGTGGGACCGGATTCGATGATCCGCACCGG
>JAWLET010000154.1:0-6467 GCA_041685955.1 Desulfobacteraceae bacterium
AAGGTTAAGGTTTACTGCTCAAAGATCGAGGGATGTTGGACTGAAATCTTGATTATTGGGGATATTATCGGAAATTGAGGTTAAGTCAAGGGAAAATGTTTGGAAAAAAGGTTCAGAGGTTCAAGGTTTCCCGCCATGCGGGATCTTCGACAGGGGTTAGGGGTATCATGCTGGATTGCCTTCATGCCCGCTGAAGCATCATGCCTGCGGCAGCTGGCGCTGTCGGTCCTAAGTGACCTATTCAATTGACTTTCTTGCTGGTTTGACTTCGTGAAGCGCCTGATCCTCACATACCTGCAGTTTTCCAGATTTGTGCGCGAGCATCTTTTCGAATATCAATTCGGATGGCTTGAGTGAACCTTGCAACCGGAAGACCCTTCTGGGAGTCCGAACCTCTCACCTTGCGAGGCCCATTCAGGGTCTGTCACCATATTGAATTAAATTCAGGGCCATCATGGTGGATACCACTTCATTTTCTTGGTTCACCATTTCACAATAGGAGAACAACACTCCACGATCCAGCTTGGTGGTTGATGGTTTCACTTTATGGACAGTGATCCGTAACGTCAGGCTGTCACCGGGCCGGACCGGTTTGAGCCAGCGGAGTTCATCCACTCCTGGGCTCCCCAGGCTGGCTTTTCCTGCCAGGTAGTTTTCAACAAACAGCCGCATGAACAGACTGGAAGTATGCCAGCCACTGGCAATCAACCCGCCGTAAACCGTTTCTTTGGCCTTGACCGGGTCGGTATGGAAGACTTGAGGGTCAAATTTCCGGCCGAATTCGATAATGTCGTTTTCGGTGACGGTGATGGGTCCAAACTCGTGAATATCACCTTCCACGTAGTCTTCCAGATGCCGATCTTCCCGTGAGGTGGTGAACGTGGTTTTGGTCATTTTTCCATCTCTTCCTTTACTGCGAGTCCGATTCCTTCCAATGTATACGGTTTTTTGATATATTTCCCTGCCCCTGCTTGCTGGGCCATATCTACTTGTCGGGTTTTGACATATCCGCTGGCGAAAATTGCCTTTTTATCTCCGGAATGCAATGGGCCGGTATGAGAGAGGCCTTGCCCCGGGTCAGGACATAGATGCGCGCCACTTCATCCACTTCTTCGGCCATGTTCAGGGCCGCTTCAAAATCCTTTCCCACGGTGACCAGGCCGTGGTTCTGCAAGAGGAGGGCATGGGTGAATGGGGTTGAGAGGCCCTCGGCTGCGGCTTTTCTCAGGTCCCGGGACCCGGGTATCATGAAGGGGAGCATGGGGACGGGGTGGGCATGGTAGACAAATCCGGGGGTGAGCGGAGGGAGGGCCTCTGGCCCGGGATTGAGCAGGGTGGAGGCGGCGATGATATGGGCGCCGTGCAGGTGAAACACCACGTTGATCTCGGGCCGTTTTTTTAAGATGCTAAGATGCATGCCCATCTCTTTGGTGGGACGGAATCCTTCCATAAGCTTTCCGTCCCTATCCACCACGCAGATGGAAGCCGGCTCAACACTGCGCAGGGAAACGCCGGACGGGGTGCATAAAATACGGTCTTCATGCCGAGCCGTTATATTTCCGCCGGTGCCGGTGGTCAGATGCCTCTGGTAGAGGAGATGGCAAAAAAGACTGAACGCTTGTTTCAGTTTGTCCAATGAATTCATCTAAATAAGTATTCCTGCCAAAAGCGCCAGGATCTTGGGCCCGGGTTCAAGGGTAAGGGCAAACGGCTATAATAGGGGGTGCCGCGGTATAGTTCAAGGGGTTTTCTATTGACCCTGTCCGGTGCCGTATGGGATAAGTGTTCTCAACCCTTTAATAAGATCGCCCCTTTTTGACAATCACTATATTCCTGCTGGGCGGGTGCAGGGCCCAGGGCCGATACCGACCCCCAAATTCTCGTATGCCTTTACAGGCCGCTCAAAAGCGGCCCATCAGGCGAACCACGCCAAGGAGACCCTTTTGAAGAATAATTTGAAATCAGATGAATCCCCAACTATTATTGCTACCATCGCAAATCAGGAAGATGCCTCTCAGACGGTGGACATTGTGTACCTCCAGGACCGAAATGCATTTGTCAGTTCCGGTATCATGCACCATTTCCAGGAAAAGGAGATTCTCATGCCGGCCCATCTCGTGGTGTCCGATCTCCAGTTGATGGGCACCATTGTGGCGGAAATCCTGGAAAAGCTGTCCAAGGCCAGGGACAGGGACAGCACGTTCACCTATGCCTCCAGGATCGAGGTTATGGGAACGGCCTATGCGCTGGAACCCTATGGGGATTACATGAAACTCTCCAAGGCGGACGGATGATTTCCAAGACGGCGTGTTGAAACGATGGGGTTCGGAAACCATGGATGAAAAGCAGATTTTCTTGGATGCCCAGGGGGTGCAAATCGAGGGCCTTTTGGGGGGAGATGGTGCAGGCGGAGCCGCGGTTATCACCCATCCCCACCCCCTTTACGGTGGAGATATGTACAACCCGGTGGTGGAATCCGTGGCCAGGGCTTTTGCCAGAAGGGGAATGACCACCCTTCGCTTTAATTTCAGAGGCGTGGGCCGCAGCCAGGGCCGATACGATGAAGGGGTCGGGGAGCAGGAAGACGTGAAAAAGGCCGTGGCCTACCTGGGGGAATTGGGGGCCGGGTCCGTGGATCTGGCCGGGTATTCCTTCGGGGCCTGGGTCAATGCCAGGGTCTTGGGTTCGCTTAAAGAGGTGGGCCGGATGATCATGGTCTCCCCGCCCGTCGATTTTATGGACTTCTCCTTCCTCGAGTACGCCCCCAGACTCCGGCTGGTGATCGCAGGGGATCAGGATGATATCGGACCGGCCCATAAAATAAAAGCGCTGATCCCCCATTGGAACCCGGAATGTGATTTTCAGATCATTCCGGGAGCGGATCATTTCTACGGGGGAAAAGCCGATGTCCTGGAGAGAGTGATAGAGGCCTTTCTAAACAGGGACAGCGCCCATAAGGGCTAAGGGCTGGTCCGGCAGGGGAGAGCGGTGAGCATGGACCGAATCACTCGTCTCAAAAACCCGGTTCAACCCTATGCATGGGGTTCCAGGACCGCCATTCAGTCCCTTCTGGGTCAGCCCGTGCCCTCTGACACTCCGGCGGCCGAACTGTGGCTGGGGGCGCATCCACAGGCGCCTTCACAGGTGTTGATAAAAGGGGCGTGGACCCCTCTGGATCAGGTGATCGAAAGGGATCCCGTCTCCATCCTGGGCAGGCGGGTGGCGGAAACCTACGGAAACAGGCTCCCTTTTCTGTTAAAGGTCCTGGCCGCTGAACGCCCCTTGTCCATCCAGGTGCATCCCCATTCCCGGCAGGCCCGTGAGGGGTTTGACAGGGAGAACCGGCTGGGGATCCCTTTACATGCACCGGAACGAAACTACAAAGACCCCTGGCACAAGCCTGAATGCCTGTGTGCCTTGACCCGGTTAGAGGCCCTCAAGGGATTCAGACCCGTTGAGGAAATACTGCGGATGATGAAGGGTCCGGCGCTGCCGCCCCTTTCGGATGCCCTCAGAGCGTTGGCCCGGACCCCGGACCCATCGGGGTTGAAGCGGTTTTTCACCTTCCTGATGGACATGACACCTGTGCAAAGCGCAAAAGTGGTGGAAGGGACCGTAAGGTATGCGGAGGCTGCCGCCACAGGAGCGCGTGAATTTTACTGGGTGGGGGAGTTGGCCCGGGAACATCCCGGAAATGTAGGGGTGCTGGCGCCGCTGATATTCAATCTGATTCAACTGGAACCGGGGGAAGCCATCTATATCCCGCCAGGTGAACTGCACGCCTATCTTCACGGCGTGGGAGTGGAGGTCATGGCCTCCTCGGACAATGTGCTCAGGGGCGGTCTCACCCCCAAGCACGTGGATGTGCCGGAACTGCTCAAGGTGGTTGATTTTGAGCCTGTCCCGGTTCAACCGGTGGACACATGGAAAGGGCGTTCAGGAGAACGGGTCTACCTTACCCCGGCCGCAGCGTTCAGACTATCCAGGCTGTCCATAGCCCCGGACATGCCCTTTGCCGGTTTGCAGGACCGCAATGTGGAGATCCTTTTGTGTATGGAGGGGGAGGCCACCCTGACGGATGGGGTCCGCTCCGAGACTGTTCCCATGCAAAAGGGGACCTCGGTGCTGGTGCCGTCCTCGGTCCCCCGATATGAAATTCAAGGAAGCGCCGCGCTCTACAAAGCGACGGTGTGAAAATTAATTGCCGTTTTCCACGAAACTGAAGCCCCGTTCAATGGCCTCCTGATTGGATGGGAAGAACTTGTCTTTTCCCTTGAGGGCGGCCTTCATCCCTTGGATGGTGTCTTCCAGGGACAACAGCCCGCTTTTGGCACAGACCGCGCCGATCATCACCATGTTGGCCCCTCTCTCAGAGCCCACTTCCCGGGCCAGTTCCACAATAGGGACCTTGAGCACATCAATGTCGGTCCGTTGAGGCGGGGTTTCAATAAGGGAGTCGTTGAGCACAGCCAGCCCCCCCTTGACAATGCTTCCCTCGAATTTTTCCAGAGACGGATAATTCATGGCCACCAGGATGTCGGGATTGGAGGCCACCGGTGAAGCGATTTTTTGGTCCGCCAGTGTCACCGTACAGTTTGCCGTGCCCCCGCGCATTTCCGCGCCGTATGAGGGGAAATAGGTAAGATTGAGTCCTTTATGCATGGCCCCGTGGCACAGGACATAGCCCATCAGCAATACGCCCTGGCCGCCAAATCCTGAAAAGATGGTGCGGGTAATCATTTCTTATCCTCGTATCCGGTGGTATCTTTGATCACACCCAAGGGATAGGTTTGGGTCATCTGGTTATTGACCCAGTCCCAGGCATCCTTGGGGGACATTTTCCAGTTGGTCGGGCATGGGGAAAGCAGCTCCACAATGGAAAAGCCCATGTCATCCAGTTGAGACTGAAAGGCCTTCTTGATCGCCTTTTTGGCCTTGCGGATGCCCTTAATGGAACTCAAGGCACACCGTTCCGCAAAGACCACCCCGTCACTGACCGCCAGCATCCGGGTGATGTCGATGGGATTGCCGTGCAGCCGCTGGTTCCGGCCGCCCGGGGTGGTGGTGGCATTCTGGTCCAGGAGCGTAGTGGGTGCCATCTGACCGCCGGTCATTCCGTAGATGGCATTATTGATGAAGATGCACGAAATCCGCTCACCTCGGTTGGCTGCGTGGATGGTTTCGGCCGTGCCGATGGCGGCCAGGTCTCCATCACCCTGGTAGGTGAGGACAAACTTATCCGGATGGACCCGCTTGATACCGGTAGCCACCGCCAGGGCCCGGCCGTGCGGGGCCTCCACCATGTCAAAATTGAAATAGTTATAGGCCAAGACCGCGCAACCCACCGGGGGGACCCCGATGGTCTTTTCCCTGAGATTCAATTCATCCAAGGCTTCCGCCACCAGCCGATGGGCGATGGAATGGCCGCATCCCGGGCAGTAGTGAGTGGGGACATCCTTCAGTGACGTGGGCCTTTCAAATATTTTTTTATAGGCAACTTCCGCGCTCATACCTCAATCCTCCTTCCCACCTTTCCGTCCCCTTTGAGGGCTGACCGGAGAAAATCGGCCACCTCTGCCGGGGTGGGAATAATTCCGCCGGGCAGACCATGGAAATAGATTTCGGCCCGTTCCCCCACCGTGAGCATCACGTCTTCCACCATCTGTCCCATACACAATTCAAATACGGCCACCTTGGGAATACTCATGGCCAGTTTTCTCAAGGGGGGGGAAGGAAAGGGCCATAGGGTGATGGGTCGAAACAATCCGATGGAGAACCCTTCCGCCTTAAGCTCTTCAATGGCGCTCTCCGCGATACGGGATGCGGTCCCATAGGCCACTACGATCATTTCAGCGTTGTCTTCGCCCTGGGTTTCCCATCGGATCTCCTTTTCAGTGATCTGATCATATTTTTCCTGAAGGTGGAGGTTATGATAGTACAGTTCCCCTTGTTGTCCCAGCAGCATGGAATAAAGGGCCCTGGGGTCTCTTCCTTCACAGCCGTCCAATATCCAGTCTTTTTTGGGGAGGCTTTCCGGGTCCAGGAAATCCGGAAACACCACCGGCTCCATCACCTGGCCCATGAGCCCGTCTCCCAGGAGCATTACCGGGTTGCGGTATTGATCCGCCAGGTCGAAGGCCAGGAAAGTGAGTTCAGCCAGTTCCTGGGAGCCGGCCGGGGCCAGTACGGGGGTCCGGTAATCTCCGTGGCCGCCGCCCCGGGTGGCCTGAAAATAGTCAGCAGCCGAAGGGGCGATATTGCCCAGGCCCGGTCCGCCGCGCATCATGTTGACAATGACCGCAGGCAGTTCCATGCCGGCCATGTAGGAAATCCCCTCCTGTTTCAGGGATATGCCCGGCGAGGACGAAGAAGTCATGGCCCTTCCGCCGGCCACTGAGGCCCCGAGGACCATATTGATGGACGCCACTTCACTTTCCCCCTGAATAAAGGTTCCGCCCACATCCTGC
>JAWLET010000155.1:0-6424 GCA_041685955.1 Desulfobacteraceae bacterium
CCAAGGGCCTATCCCATCAAGGCATTTTTCACCTGAGGAAATACAGGTATTTTTGGCGTGCATTTTGCAGGACACCCTAAGGTGCCCCCTCCAAGCTGGATTTGGAAGTTCGAGAGGTAGATCAGATTGGATTGCTGCCATGGAGTGAGGCCGCAGTAATCGTCTCGCCGGAGCGGGGTTTGGAGGACTTCGGGATTGAGCGGCGACTGCATCTGCCCCGCAACTAAGATGGGAAAATGTATTTTTTTTGCGTGAGCCCTTAGGAAAAGGACTTAGCTTCCCTATTGACATATGGGATTGGCCTTTCTAAACTTTTCAATATGTTCGGTGACGTCCCATTCCCTTTGGGTAAAGTAAGCGCTCTTCGGAATGAAAGATGAAGGTGAGCCTCATGCGTAGAACAGCCATTGTAAGAGATGTACGGTACCTGGACCACAGGCCGGGCAGTTTCCACCCCGAGAGTCCCAAGCGGCTGGAGGCGATCTATTCCATGCTTGACAGGCGTGATATGGAGGGTGTCTTTCTGAATCTGCCTGCGAGACCTGTCACCAGGGACGAACTCTTGCAGGTTCATTCGTCCCAATATGTGGACATGATCCTGTCCACGGCCGGTAAGGGGCGTCGGTCCCTTGATCCGGATACGGCGGTTTCGGAAGGGTCCTGCGAGGCTGCACTTTTGGCCGCGGGAGGGGTGTGTGAAGCCATATCTGAAGTGGTGTCCGGAGACATGGACAATGCCTTTGCATTGGTACGGCCGCCCGGCCACCATGCAGAAAGTAACCGGGCCATGGGGTTCTGTATTTTCAACAACCTGGCTGTGGGGGCCCGATATGCCCAGCAAATGCCGGGTATAAGGCGGATTCTCGTGGTGGACTGGGATCTTCATCACGGTAATGGAACCCAACATACCTTTGAAGAAGACCCTTCCATCCTTTACTATTCCACCCACCAGTACCCCTATTATCCGGGAAGCGGTGCACACACCCAGAGCGGCCGGGGCCGAGGAAAAGGGTATACCGTAAATGTTCCCCTGGCCTCGGGCCACGGGGACAATGAATACATAGGGATCTTTGAAAGCACCTTAAAACCCGTTGGCCTTGAATTTAAGCCGGACTTGGTACTGGTTTCCGCTGGATTTGATATCTACGAAAACGATCCCCTGGGCGGCATGCAGGTTACCCCCTCCGGATTTGCCGGTTTGATGCGGTCTGTCATGGATATTGCGGATGCATGTTGCGGGGGAAAAGTGGTGGTGACCCTTGAAGGCGGTTATCATCTGAATGGGTTGCAGGAATCGGTTTGTGCAGTGATCCGGGAACTGGCCGGGGTGACAAAAACACGGCTTCAGAGGCCTCTGTCCGAGCGTGAAACGAGGCGTGTGAACACAATGGTGGATAAGGTTCGAGAGATTCACGGCAGAGTGTGGAAAGGACTTGAGGCGTAAACGCCCAGTCAGTTCTTTGCCCGCAATCCCCCGCCCTCGGCAGATTACAGGCAAAGCGTTTTAAGATGACGCCTGCGATGAAGGATGCGTATGAGTAAGTCAGGACGATTCGGAAAATACGGTGAGCAGAAACGGATGGCTCGGCTAAGGGAATCCGGTACCCGTGACATAAAGCCGGAGGCAAAGATGCGGCCCGGTTCCATAGCGCATCCGCAGCCTCACTGGAAAGGATCCTCCAAGACCAGGGTGTTGATCAGGGAGGCCCGGCCGTCCGATGCCGCGTTTATTGAAACCCTGAGTGCAAAGGCCTTTGGTCAGTACGGGCCTTATGAAAAGATGCTCCCGGAATGGTTCCTGGCCGGCATAACCCTGACGCTGGTGGCGGTTCAGGGCGGGGGTCGGATGGGGTTTGTGATGCTGGGGATTATTAACAGCGATCCTTCATCCGTCAGAGCGTCCGAATTGCTGGCCATCGCGGTGGAGCCCAAGGCACAGAGACGCGGTATTGGTGATAATCTGATGCGTCATATAATGAAAGCGGCTGCTGAGCGCTGTGTGGAAAAAATTGTTCTCCACACCGGAGTCGATAATCTAGCGGCCCAGGCCCTTTTTGAAAAATACGGATTTGTGGGAGCCGGGCATAAAGTGAAATTTTATCCGAACGGCCAGAATGCCCTGATGATGATCAGGACTGTGGATCAGGGGTGAATGTGGCCTGAAGAGGATGGGGCATTCGAAGGGACTGGCAATGTGCGGTGGATGGCGGATCACACGGCTGTCCCGATGGGGTGCTCGGCCTTCACGGTACAATCGCCCCCCTTGGCTTTGGCCTCGTACATGGCCATGTCCACCCTTTTGTTGAAGGACTCACCGGTATCATCGGGATTAGCCTGGGCCACTCCGAGGCTCAGGGTAACGCGCTCAGTGGCCTCTTCTTCCTCTACGGAGATGCGATAGGGGCATGCGGCATTAAACTGGTTCCGAAATTTCTCTGCCACGATTACGGCACTGGCCAGATCCGTCTCCGGAAGTAGAAACAGAAATTCATCTCCGCCGTACCTGAAGGCCATGTCCGTTTTTCGTAATGTCTCGTGTGCGGTACTGCTGACAAGCCTGAGGATGTTGTCCCCTTCCAGGTGCCCCAGCTGATCATTGCACTGTTTGAATTGATCCAGATCGAACATGGTCAGGCTCAGGGGTCTGTGGTACCGCTTGGCCCTGGCCAGTTCATGGGTCAGTACGGAATGGAAATGGCGGCGGTTGAAAAGCCCGGTGAGGCTGTCGGTAATGGAAAGCCTTTTTAGTTCGGCCTCCAGTTCCCGCTTGGGGGTAAGGTCATGGAAAAACCCCACACTCCCGATCTCCTCACCCCCTTTATGGATGAGTGTGGCACACAGGCGAATGGGGATTTTGCGTCCGTGCCGGGTGGTGACTTCCACCTCCAGTGATTCCAGCTTTCCAGGGCCTCCGTGTTTGGGGCTGTGGAGCTTTTTTTTGATTTTTCGGCCCAGTTCAGGCGGATGATATATGTCCGTGATATGCAGCTTGTGAGTGACCTCGTCTTTTTTGTATCCGGTCAGTTTCTCGGCCGCCTCGTTAAAGATGACCACCGTCCCTTTTCGATTGACTCCGATGATCCCGTCCGGGCACAGGGGAACCACGGCACTGAGAATATCCGTTTCCATCATGATCGACTCCCGTAAAGATGTTTTTGAAGCGGCTGGGTACTGTGGTACTACACGGATATATTCAGAAACGCAAGGAATATCTGCAGGTTCGTAAATAGTGGCCCTCAAAAGAAAAGGAAGTTTGTGTGCATCCAACCCAGAAGGGCTGGCTACACTCAATTGATTTTTTCCATGGTTTTTATTACCCTCAAAACAGAGTGGAAATACTGCCGTAGATTGAGATGATCGAACGTATGGATAGACGGGGATTTTTTAAAAAGGGGGTGCTGTGGCTCTGTTCGGTGGCGGGTGGAGGCGTCCTTGCCTATCCTGTTTTCTCCTTTATGGTATTTAAGAAAGACAGAAAGCGGACCATCTTTTTTCATCCCGATGAACAGGTTGCGGATGTGAGCTTAAAGGATGGGGCATATCTCATTAAAGAGGGCGCGGATCACCGGGTCCTCTCTGCCAGGTGTCCCCATTTGGGGTGTACCGTGGATTTTGATTCAGCAACCGAACAATTTCGTTGTCCCTGCCATGGCAGTGTCTTTACCCGGTCCGGAAAATGGATTTCAGGCCCGGCCCAAAAAGACCTGCACCGGATCCCTGCAGCAAAAGATAAAAACGGGAATATCAGCGTCGTAATGAAAATATGATACAGGAGCTGATTTGTCTGCTGACAGAATTATCCTGAAACTGTCTGGATCGCTTCCCAGAATAGGACTCTCAACGCTCATGGTCTGTCTTTTTTCCGGGATCGTCCTGAGCTTTTACTACCGGCCGGCGGGAGATGTGTTCAGAAATGTGGAAGAGATCACCACCCATGTTCCCTTTGGATGGTTTTTCAGACAGCTTCATTATGCGGCAGGCCAGCTGTTTGTCATCCTGATGCTGCTGCATACCCTGGATCACTTCCTGAAAAGACGATACGCCGCCTACCCCCTGAGGGTATGGATTCACCTCATCCTGGCCGTTCTCCTTTCCCTGTTTACCCTGTTTACCGGTTTTATCCTGAAAGGCGACAAGGAGGCCCTGTTCGCCGGTCGCATCTTCACCCATATTCTTCAGGCCGTTCCCATGGTGGGGGATCCGCTTTCCAGGATATTTATCACGTCCGGGCAGGACTTCTTTTTCCTTCCCTATCTCTATCACTGTTTTTTTCTTCCCCTGCTCATTATCTATTTGATACGAAACCACATTCGGGAGTGGATTCCGGATAAGGGATTCATGATGGCGGGCGTTGTCGGCCTCTTCTTGTACGCGTTCCTGGTTAAACCCAGCCCGGCGGTCCCGCCCGGGGCCATGATGGAGACGGTAAAAGGTCCCTGGTTTTTTCTCGGGATACAGGCCCTCTTAAAGTTTGTTCCGCCGCTTTTGGGCGCCATCGTTCTGCCGGGACTGTTTGTGGCCTGTGTCCTCATACTTCCGCTGAGCAAAAGAAAAAACACGGAGGCCTCTTTCAGCGGCAGGATTTTTCGCACCAAAGGAGACTGGCTTCGTTACGGCGTGATATTCCTGTTTGTGATCTATGTGGGGTTGACGGTCAAGGCGTGGTTGTGGGGGGTCTAAACACACCTGAGCGTTCAGGTTCGGGGTTTCAGCCTTTGGTAATCTTCAATATTTTTTAAGAATTTATGCTTGATTAACCCCCATGAAGTGTATATTTTTTAACCGGTTTGCCCGAGAAAATGTGTGATACATGATCAAAATGGGCACAGTCGGTATGACACGGACTGGCTACAAAGTTGTGTGAAGTCTGTACAGCCCTGTGGAGTCATAAGAAATGCCCGGAACCTTGCCCCGAAAACCCCGTTTTAAGACCTATGCCCCCCCGTGGATGATTATCGGTGCAACCGTCATTTTGCTGGGGGTGGTGGTAACCCTGGCCATTCGCAATATCCATCGGGAAGCCCATTACATGTCCACCATTTTGAGTGAAAAAGGCGGGGCGCTGATCAAGTCTTTTGAAGCAGGGGCTCGAACAGGCATGATGGGCATGATGTGGGGAGGAAATGAGGTCCAAAACCTCCTGGAACAAGTGGCCTTGCAGCCCGGGATCCGCTATCTAATGGTTGCGGACCAGCAGGGGAGAATTCTGGCCCATGATGACCCCCATCAGGTGGGGCGGCAATTTCTAGAGCCACAGTCCATGAAAAAACTGGACCCGGGCGACCAAGCTAAATGGCGAATTGTGGACAACCCGGCCCAGGGACGCTCATTTATGGTATACCGCAACTTTCGTCCCTTGCGCGGCAGGGGCGAATCGGGCCGAAACTCTCGCAGCCGTGCCCCGATGGGTTCGCCTGGTATGATGAATAACCGCCGGCACTCCTGGTGTTTCCCGTCCCCACAGGCCGAAGACACGCCTGTGATATTTGTGGGATTGGATGTGGCCCCTTTTGAGGCGGCCCGGAAGGAGGATATCCGGAACACCATTATCCTGTCAGCCGTACTCCTGCTTCTCGGACTGGGTGGTTTTCTGTCCATGTTTTTGGGCCAACGATATCAGGCCACACGGCGGGAGCTCCAGGATACCAGTGCTTTTGCCGATGAAGTGGTTACCCATCTTCCCGTGGGGCTCATGGCCACGGACCCCCAAAACCGGATCGCCTTTTTGAACCAAGCCGCTGAAAAAATCACCGGGTTGAGCCGTGATGAGATCATAGGGAAACCCCCAGCGCTGATCTTCCCGTCCCCGTTGCTTCCATTGATCACGCGTCTGGAAAACCAAGAGGTGGTGTTGGAGGAAGAAACAGAGTGGCCTGCCTCGGATAAAGCACCCGTACCCGTGAGTGTAAGCGCCACCCGCATTGTAAATGAAGAGGGAAGTTTTGTGGGCAGTCTGTATATGATTCGGGATCTGGGGGAGGTGCGGCACCTTCAGGAAGAGATCCGTCGAAAGGAAAAGCTCGCTGCAGTAGGGGGCCTTGCCGCAGGGGTAGCTCACGAGATTCGAAACCCGTTGAGTTCCATCAAGGGGCTGGCCTCCTTTTTCAAAAACAAGTATGGCCAACAGCCCGAAGACCGGGAGGCGGCCGATATCATGGTCCGGGAAGTGGAGCGTCTCAACCGGGTCATCAGTGAACTTCTGGATTTTGCCCGGCCTTCCCGGTTGAATCCCAGGCCCACCGACCTCAATGAGGTCCTGGCCCATTCGGTCCGTCTCATTGATCAGGATGCCCAGGCCAAAGGGATCGGGATCAGGCTGTCCCCCCAAGAAGGTCTCCCCTTGGCCCTGGTGGATCCGGATCGACTCGGTCAGTGCCTCATCAATTTGTATCTAAACAGTATTCAAGCCATGGACCCGGGAGGC
>JAWLET010000008.1:0-27502 GCA_041685955.1 Desulfobacteraceae bacterium
GTTATATCTTTCAAGAAATTCAGTCATAGCTGGATTCCTGGGCGAGATGATTAAGACAAAGGCCGTAACCTTTTAAGATTACGGCCTTTTAATAGCTATGGTGCCGAAGGCGAGACTCGAACTCGCACAGGCATACGCCCACTAGACCCTGAACCTAGCGCGTCTACCAGTTCCGCCACTTCGGCACGAAATAGGGGTTGAAAAAACTGACTCAAAAACTATACTAAAATATCGTCTTTGTCAAGCGCGTTTCGAGGCCCGTGAGAAACGGCTTTTTTTCCACAGGCGATTCACCAAATATATGGCCGCAGGAGCAGTTGTTTTAAATGGCGATTTTATCCGACGTAACTCAACTCGAAACCCCGATGGTGAATCCCGTTTTGACCATCGGGAATTTTGACGGGGTTCATAAGGGACATCTGGCCCTCTTTGACCTGGTGAAGGAGCGGGCCAGGGCCATTCAGGGGCAGTCGGTGCTCATAACCTTTGATCCGCACCCCATTAAGGTCATGAAGCCGGGCAACGGTCCCCCCCTGATCACCCTGACCCGGCAAAAACTCCAGCTCATACAAAAGGAAAACATCGATACCATCTTTTGCCTTCCCTTTACCCGGGAGTTTGCGTCCATCAGCGCCAGGGACTTTGTTCGGGATTTGCTGGTGGATAAGATCGGCATCAAAGAGATTGTGGTGGGGTATGACTATTCCTTCGGCCGAAATCGGGAGGGCGATATCCGGTTGTTGCAGGAAATGGGAAATATCCATGGATTCAGGGTGCATGAAGTTAAACCCGTCTATGTGGCCGGTAAGCTGGTGTCCAGCACCCGCATCCGCCAACTCATTGAAGAAGGGAACCTTGCTGAAGCAAAATTGCTTTTGGGAAGGGATTACCAGATATCCGGTACCGTGGTCAAGGGACGGGACCGGGGGGCCAAACTCCTGGGCTATCCCACGGCGAACCTTGAATTGATTGATGAACTGGTCCCCAAGTTAGGGGTGTACGCAGTAGAGGTCTTTGTGGGCGATGAGGTTTATGACGCGGTGACCAATATCGGATATAACCCCACCTTTGGGAAAGGGCCTTTTTCCGTAGAGACTCACATCCTTCACTTTGATGGCAACCTGGTGGGCAAGGAGATCCGAATCAGTTTTGTGAAGAAATTGCGCGATGAAAAAACATTTGGTTCCATCAAGGATCTGGCGGAGCAGATCGCCAGGGATATCCGCAAGGCCGAGGAACTATTCAAAAAACAGTCGAAAATATCTTGACAAGTATTTTGGTTTTTTGTTTATACAATAGCGGCTTGTTTCAGTTCAATGTTTCGCGCATCAGACTAAGCCCTTTATTTCATCGCGTAATGTTGAACAAACGCATCAGAAACTACCGGTCAGCTCCTGCCGTGGAAATATCGGCAGGCCGGCCATGGGGTTATAAAAAATTTTCCGAATCAGAACATAACAGGTCTCGCCAGGCAGGCAAGATATGGTGTTATGTGGATAAGGACTTTGGCTCAATGAGCCAAGCAGGCAAATGACAACACCCGTGCTCACATTTCCCAAGGGGGGGGCCCACCCTGCTGAAAGCAAGGACCTGGCCCAGCATCAGGCGATCGAACCCATGACCACGCCTCAAACCCTGGAGATATTGCTGAGCCAGCATTTCGGTGCGCCGGCAGACCCCCTGGTCAAAAAAAAGGACACAGTGATAGAGGGGGACCTCATTGGAGAAGTCACCCAGGGACTCGGAGCCAACATCCACACCAGTGTCTCCGGAACCGTTAAAAATATCGGTATGTCCGCACATCCCGTTTTGTTGAAAGTCCCTTCCATCTCCATTGAGACAGATCCTGAAGCCGACGCCCGCGCGTTTTCGCCATCGGAGTGGACCGGATTGTCCAAAGAAGACCTTCTGGCCCGCATCAAGCAGGCCGGAATCGTGGGGATCGGCGGTGCAGGCTTTCCCACGCACGTAAAGCTTTCTCCGCCCCCGGAGGCCAAGGTGAACACGCTCCTCATCAACGGCGCGGAATGTGAGCCCTACCTGACCACCGATCACCGGATCATGGTGGAGCAATCTGATGCCGTCATTGAAGGGGCGAAGATCATACTGACCCTCCTCGGGATAAACGATTGCCATATCGGAATAGAGATCAACAAGCCCGACGCCATTGAGGCCTTGACCCATGCGGCTGCCGCGGTATCGTCCAACGGATTTCATATCCAGGTGAATCCGCTGGAGGTCAAATACCCCCAAGGGTCGGAGAAACAGCTCATCGAGGGAATTACCGGCCGTCGGGTCCCCGGGTTCGGGCTGCCCTTTGACGTGGGCGTCATTGTCCAAAATGTGGGGACCACCAAGGCCATTTATGATGCGGTGGTGCTGGAAAAGCCCCTGTATGAAAAGGTGATCACCGTATCGGGTCGAGGGATTGCCCGCACCGCCAACCTGCTGGTGAAGATCGGCACCAAGGTGAGCGATATTGCCGCTTTTCTGGGAGGAACAACGCCGAATCTGGCCAAAGTGGTCATGGGGGGTCCCATGATGGGGTTTGCCGTCCCTGACCTGGACATTCCGGTCACCAAAACCACCTCAGGGATCCTCTTTTTGACAGAGGAAGAGATCGACACCAATCCTCATGGCCAGTGTATTCGATGCGGATGGTGCCTGGATGCCTGCCCCATGGGCCTTTCTCCCAATGAGATCGGTGTCTATGTGGAGGCCGGCCGGGCTGAAGAAACATCCCAGTTCGGGGTGTTTGATTGCTTTGAGTGTGGATGCTGTGCATACACCTGCCCGGCCAAGCGGCCGCTGGTGCAGTTTATCCGGCTGGCCAAGATGAAGGCCAAAAAGTAGGGCGGTTGTATCCCATGGAGGAGGATAAACCCATCGAACAGGGAGGAAAAAACGGAGCGTTTTCAGAGGCTGAGTCCAAGATGCTGACAGTTTCGGTATCTCCCCATATCAAGAGCAGGGAGTCCGTGGAGAGGATCATGTGGACCGTGGTGGCCTGCCTGATTCCGCCTCTGATCCTGTCCATTTTTGTCTTCGGCCTCGAAACCCTCATCATCACCCTGATCAGCGTGGTCAGTTGTGTGGCGGTCGAGGCTGTTTCCCAGAAGCTTCTCAAACGTCCCGTGACCATCCGGGACGGCAGTGCGGTGATTACCGGTCTGTTGATGGCCTATGTAATACCCCCGGGTGTCCCCTACTGGATTCCCATCTTAGGCGCGGTCATGGCCATCTATGTGGCCAAACATCTCTTGGGCGGCATCGGGTTTAACATATTCAATCCGGCCCTGATCGGCAGGGCCTTTATGATGGCCACCTTTCCTGTGGCCATGACCTCGGCCTGGCTCCCTCCGCTTCGGGACGCAGCCATTTTCAGCTACATGGGTCAGGGTGTGGATGCCGTATCCACGGCCACGCCCCTGTATGTGCTGAAGCACTACGGGGTCCAGGCCCTTACCGAGCAGTTCGGTTCCATGTCAAGCATTTACCGGGATTTTTTCATCGGCCTGAGACCGGGATGCATCGGTGAAACCTCTGCTTTTCTCCTGCTTCTGGGGGGGGCCTTTCTCATCTACAAGCGATACATTACCTGGCACATCCCGGTATCGCTCCTCGTTTCAGTGGCATTTTTTACCTGGATTTTCGGCGGGGACACGCCCTTCACCGGAAACCCGCTCTTGGCCGTCCTCTCCGGGGGCGTTATGTTGGGGGCCTTTTTCATGGCCACCGATTATGTCACCTCTCCATCCCAGAGACCTGCAAAACTGATCTTCGGCGC
The DNA here is from genome assembly GCA_041685955.1 of Desulfobacteraceae bacterium. Classification (GTDB taxonomy): domain Bacteria; phylum Desulfobacterota; class DSM-4660; order Desulfatiglandales; family Desulfatiglandaceae; genus JAIPDZ01. The sequence goes on from JAWLET010000008.1 coordinate 3,788, forward strand.
CGGCATCGGTGCACTGACCGTCCTCATTCGCCTGAAGGGAGGGTACCCTGAGGGCGTGTGTTATGCCATTTTGCTCATGAATCCGCTGGTGCCCGCACTGGAGGGATGGTTCAAGCCCAAACGTTTCGCGCCTCCAAAAGGAGCGTTGAAATGAAAGAGATCATCCGGATCACCTTCGGTTTGACCCTTTCCTGCCTGGTGGCCGGACTGCTCATGGGCTCGGTCTTCATTATCACGGATGAGGCCAAGAAACAAAATGAGCAAATAAATGAACACCGGACCATGATGGCATTGCTGGGCTATGATAAACAGAATCCGGCCCCGTCTGATTTTAATATGCATACCTTTTATCGGTATATCATCCAAGAGGGGGATGTGAAAACCTTGGGATATCTGCTCCCGGTTGGTAGGGGGGAGGAGGTCGGTTATGATCTGGTGATTCTCGATCTGGAGGGCCAGTTTGTCAGAAAGGAAAAAGTGGGGTTGACCCCGGAAGCGGCCGCAGAGGCATCGGAACGAAAGGCGGCGCTTAGAGAGGTGTTACCCCCGTCCAAAAGTTTTACCTATGCAGACTCCACCACAGTGGCCTGCCTGGGGGATAAACGGATGGCCTATCTTATTCCTGGAGAGTTCCCCGGCTTCAAGACCTTTATCGAGGTCATGATGGCCGTGGATCCTTCCTTTGAAGTCATCGGGCTGGAGATCATGGAACATGAGGAGGACCCGGGACTGGGCGCCGAAATTGAGCAGGATTATTTTAAAAACCAGTTCGATGGAAAATCCTTTGATCAGGTAAAGGGGCTGAAGGTCATCAAAGAGCCCATGCCCGAGGCGTACAGGGAGTATCTGGAATCGGAAACATCCGAGGAAACGATCCCCAAAGAGGCGGTGGATATGGTTCGGCGTCAGTACCAGGATGAGGATATTTATGCCCTGACCGGAGCCACCATTTCCAGCCAGGCGGTCACCGCAGGGGTCAAAAATATGATGAAAAAGTTTGCCTACCGGGTGGAAATCCTGAATGACGTCATATCACATCAGGATATCCCGGTGGTCTTTTAGTGCGTTTGCATGACCGAGGAGACAGAAATTGCCGGCTACCACTAAGAACAGTTTTCAATTGGTGTCAAACGGGATTTTGAACGAAAATCCCATCTTTCGATTGGCGCTTTCCATGTGTCCGGCGGTAGGGATCAGTACCACGGTGATGAACGGCGTGCTGCTGGGAATCGCCGTGCTCTTTGTGCAAGTGTTCTCCAGCTGTACCATCGCCGCCATCAAAAACTATATCCATCCCCGCATCCGCATACCCACCTATACGCTGACCATCGCCACCTGGGTCACGGTCATCGACCTGGTCTTGGCCGCTTATATGCCGACAGCCTACAAGGAGATGGGAATATTCGTGAAACTGATCGTGGCTTTTGCCATTATTACCATGCGGCTGGAAACGTTTGCCTGCAAAAATTCGGTTCAGGCCTCCTTCTGGGACGGCATCGGGATGGGGTTCGGATTCATGTTCGGCATGATGGCCCTGGGCCTGGTGCGGGAACTGCTGGGTATGGGCACTATACTGGGATACGATGTGCTGGGATTCCGGCCCCTTCTCTTCTTTGTGCTTCCGGCAGCCGGGTTCTTCTGTGTGGGACTTATGATGGGCTTGTTCAATTATATCGAGTTGACCTATAACCGAAAGAAAAAGGGGACTTGATCATGCGCATTGCCCCACGGGCATATCTGTTCCCGGTGTTGTTCCTGATCGCAGGTTTTCTCCTGGCAGGATGCGGCAGCGACCACCGCTTTGTAAAAAAGACCGCTTTTCAGGACACCAACGCTATTACCATAGAATTTGCAGGACCGGTTGAGGGGTCCTGGGCCACGGACAAATCCAATTTCACGGTATATGAAAAACCGGATCCCGACATTCAGCTGATCATTGAAGACATCGCTCTGGGTCCGGATAAGAGACGGGTCACCTTGACGTTCAAGGATGATCTTAACCAGGATCAGCCCCATGTGGTGACCACCACCGATATCCGTTCCGAACGCAGATCTCTGAGGCCGGCCATTTTGACCGTCAAAAAGTTGTATCTCGGGCATCTTTTGTCCATTTTCATCGGCGCCATGATCATCAGTAATTTCGTATTCACCAAATATCTGGGGCTCTGTGTCTTTTTCGGCACCTCCCAGAGGAAATCGACCGCCGTGGGCATGGGGATCACCTTCACCATGGTCATTGTGGTCAGTGCCATGATGGCCTGGTTCTTATATCAGTTCGTGTTAAAGCCTTATCGGCTCGATTTTCTGCAGATCGTTGTGTTCATCGGACTGGTTTCTTTGTCCGTACAGGCGGTGGACACCATATTGCGAAAGGTGAATCCGGCCCTGTTCAAGGCGTTCGGGGTGTATCTGGTACTGGTCATTGCCAATTGTATTATCATTGCCGTGCCCCTGATATTAGCGGATAACGAGTACAACGCCTTCGAGAGTCTGATGCTGGCAGTGGGGGCAGGGCTTGGATTTCTGATCGCACTGTTTTTGATGTCGTCGGTTCGAGAAAGACTGGACCTGGCCAATGTGCCCCCCACCTTCCGGGGCCTGCCCATCGCCTTTGTGGTGGCAGGACTTTTTGCGCTGGCCTTTCTGGGATTTTCCGGAATGAGTATTTTTTAACGGGCGTTTCTGGCCCCAAGCGGCAGAGAAACAAGGTTTTCTTTTAGATGTTTTAACAATGTCAGATTACTTTAGACATTTCAGGAGTTCAGACTAAGGAGTATAGATGGATCCGGTTTTAATCAAATTGGCGCTGGGCGGACTGGCGGTATTGGGATGTATCGGTCTGTTTTTCGGGATCGGGCTGGCCCTGGCCGCACACAAGTTTGCGGTACAGGCCAATCCCAAAGTGGAGGAAGTCCTGGAGGTCCTGGCAGGGGCCCAGTGAGGCGGATGCGGCTTCCCCGGGTGTGAAGCCTATGCCGAAGCAGTGGTCAATGATCCGGATGTCCCCCCCAATCTCTGTTTTCCCGGGAAGGCCGAGGTGGCTGAACTGGTGGCCGAGATCACCGCGAAAAAGATGGCCTCTGTGGAAGACATGATTGCCGCCGTACGCTGCTCCAGGATTGAAGGGAAGGTCCAAAAAAAGCTTCATTACATCGGGTATGAATCCTGCTCAGGGGCCAGCATGGCCTCCGGCGGTCCCTATGCCTGCCAGTATGCGTGCGTGGGCCTGGGGGAATGTGCACAGAGCTGTCCTTTTGACGCCATATCCATGGTTCATGGCTTCCCGGTGGTGGATCCGGACCTGTGCGTGGGGTGTGGGACCTGTGTGCGGACCTGCCCAAAAGAAATTATCGAACTCATCCCCGCCCAGGCCAGGGTCTGGGTTCCGTGCAGCAGCAAAGATCCGGGCAAGGTGGTCAAGCAGGTGTGTGAAGTGGGTTGCATCTCGTGCAAGATATGTGTAAAATCATGTCCTGCAAAGGCCTTCAGTTTAGAGGATGGGCTCATAAAAATCGATCACAAGGCCTGTATGGAATTCGGGGCTGAATGCGAAATGATCTGCGTTGAAAAATGTCCCCGGAAGATTATTCGAACCTTTACACCTGCTGCCCGGGTGTCGGCCCGGGAGAACCAGGCGGCGTGACAGGCCCGTATCAGGGGTTCAACCGCTGAAAATTTACCCCGACTCACATGGACGGAGGAACATCATGAATACCATCAACCGATTCCGTAACGAAAAGGCCCTCATGAATCGCCGGTCTTTTCTCAAGTTCTCCGGGATTCTGGGTGCAGGCATCATGTCTGCGGCCGCTATCCCCGTCTCTGCCGAGGCCTTACGGTTTGACCGCAGGCTGTATAAAGTCTCCAAGACCCGGCTGGCCATGGGCACGTTCGTTTCCATGACCCTTTTTCATCCCTCTAAGGACAGGGCCCAGCAGGCCATGGGCGAGGCATTTGAAGAGATCGACCGGTTGACCCGGATCATGAGCCGCTTTGATAACACCACCGCAGTAGCCCAACTAAACCATGAAGGGATATTGAGAGATATTCCACCGGAAGTGGCAGACGTTATCACCCGGTCCATGGGGTACCACAGGGTCAGTGAAGGGGCTTTTGACATCTCCATAAAACCGGTGGTGGATCTCTTTAAGTCGCAGTTTTCCCAAGGCAGGTCCTCCCCACCCGCCCCGGCCCAGTTGAAAAAGGCCCTGGGATTGGTGGGCGGAGACAAGATTCGATATGCCGGTGGAGTCATTCGGTTTGAAAAGCCGGGTATGGGTATTACCCTGGACGGCATCGCCAAAGGATATATCGTAGATCAAATCTCCCTGCTCCTATCCCGCCATCAGATCAACCATCACTTAGTGAACGCGGGCGGCGATATTCGGACCAAGGGCCACGCTCGCGATAAAAAACCCTGGACCATAGCCATTCAAGATCCGGAAAAGCACAAGCGCTATCCCGACCTGGTGCACATGACCGACGGCGCCATCGCCACATCCGGAAACTATGAGATCTATTTTGATCGGGAAAAGATGTTTCATCACATCGTCAACCCCGCAACCGGGCGGTCCCCTGACGCCGCCACCAGCGTGTCGGTCCGGGCCGATACCGCCATGGACGCGGACGCCCTTTCCACCAGTGTTTTTGTCATGGGGCCGAGCACAGGAACCCGGTTGATCAATTCCCTTCCCGGGTGTGAATCCCTTGTGCTGGCCGGGGGGAACCGAAAAATTCCATCCGCAGGTTGGAAAAGCGCCAGGACCTAAAGCCCCGGTCCGTTACTTCAAAAAATCCATTGAGGCCCAGAGGTATGGGCGCCATATCTCGGGGTCTTTTTCTGTGACCGGTACCGCTGTGTTTTGAACCGGATGAAGGTCTTCCTTGAGCACGGATTGGAAGGGATGCATCATGGAGCCGGCGCCCTTATAGGACGGAATTTGCCGCAGGCTGGACAGTCAGATTTTCCTTGACACTCAACACGTCTTTCACCATACTCCTTCCTTGAAAGTGCGAGTCCTTGTCATCCGAGTTCTATTCAGTTTGAATTTCATTCAAATCAAGAAAAGGAGGCCTTCCATGCGAAAGGGATTAATGGTTTTATGGATTATCTGTTTTATGGGAGGGGGCCTGGCCGGTATTGCCGGGGCAGAGATGACCATTAAATACGGTCATGTGGCGCCGCCCTTTCACGGACAAAGCAAAGGCGCAGATGCCTTTGCCCAGTATGTAAAGGAAAAAACCGACGGTCAGATTATCGTCAGCGTTCACCCCATGGGACAGCTGGGATCCGAACGTTCCATGGCGGAACAGGTCCAAATGGGAACATTGGAGATGGCATCCGTAACCACGGCGGTCATGCAGAATTATGTTCCCCAGACAGCCGTCATGGACCTTCCTTTTATCTGGCCCAACCGCAAGGTGGCCTATGCTGTCCTGGATGATCCGGCGTGGCAGGAAACGTTTTTCAGTTATCTCCCCAAGAAAGGGTTTATCGGAATCGGATGGACTGAAAACGAATTTCGGGACATCAACAACACCAAACGCGCCGTCCATGTCCCTGAGGACTTAAAAGGCCTCAAGATTCGGGTTATGAACAGCCCGGTGTACATGGACACCTTCAAACAATTGGGGACCTCTCCTGTGGGCATTCCCTTCCCCGAGGTCTATAACGCCCTGCAGCAAGGGGTTATCGACGCTCAGGAAAATCCGCTTCTCACCTCCATCTTGATCAAGTGCACAGAAGTGGCCAAGCACGTCACCAAGACCCGTCATGCCCTCACCGAGTGCATTGTGATCGTCAATCCGGATTTCTGGAACAAACTGACCCCCGAGCAGCAACAAATTTTCAGGGACGGGGCCAAACACGGAATCCAGGTCAACCGGGAGGTCAACGAGCAAATCTCTAAAAACCTTCCCCGTTATGATATCTCCATACAGGAATACTGCGATAAAAACGGAGTCCAGGTAGTCACCCTGACGCCGGAGGAGAGGAAAGCCTTTGTGGAAGCGGTTCAGCCCGTGTGGGAAAAATACCGGAAAATTGTGGGCGAGGACCTCTTCAACACCCTTATGGAACTTATCGAGAAACATCAACGCCAATAAAGTGACCATAGTGAGCTAAAGCGCCTACATAAAGCGTAAGACTCCGGGCCCTTGCGCCCATTCTCTGGAGACCATTCCTCATGGACTTTAGCTCACCTATAAGAAACGCCACGCCTTTCAGACTCCCGCAGTGCACCTCATGAAACGGATTCAGTCTTATTGGAGTCACACAGAAGAGGGAATTCTCGCCTTTACCCTCGTGGGGCTCGCCTTTCTCGCCTTCATGGAAGTGGTGTCCCGGTATCTCTTTAACCACAGTTTTACCTGGTTTGAGGAGCTCTCCCGCTACACAGGCGTCTTTATCACCTTTTTGGGCGCAAGCCTGGGGGTGAAGTATGGAACCCACTTTTCCATGGATCTGTTTTTGAGCAAGGCCGGTGCCCGCACAGCGCTTTTCATGCGGATCATCACCTGCGCACTTTCCTCGGCCATCTTCTTTACCATCGGCTATTTCGGCTTTGCCCATGTCTTAAAGCTCAAGTCTTTCGGGGTCCACAGCGCCGCCCTGCAGATACCCATGTATATCCCTTACCTGCCCATTGCCTTTTTCAGCTTCACCCTGGCATTGCGGTATATGGTTCTGGGAATCCGACATGTGGTGGATTTTAAAAACAAAAGGTCCCTCACAGAGACCCGAAGCGGTGAAAAGGTGGTTGGAGAGGGGCCATGATTGCAGCCATTCTCATCAGTTTTATCCTCCTGTTATGTCTGGGGATGCCCATCAGCATCCTCCTGGCGGTCACGGCATCTGTGGCCCTTATCTTCTTTACGAACACCCCGCTGATCATCCTGGTCCAGCAGCTCTTCAATGCACTGGACAATTACGTCCTCATGGCCGTCCCCTTTTTTATTCTGGCCGGCGGCATCATGGGCCAAGGGGCCATTGCGAGGCGGCTTATCGCGGTCATGGATCTCGCGGTGGGGCGGTTTCGGGGGGGGACAGCCATCGCCACAGTGGTGGCCTGTGTCTTTTTTGCGGCCTTGAGCGGATCATCGCCGGCCACGGTGGTGGCCATCGGGTCCATTATGCTCCCTGCCCTGGCCAGGGCCGGTTACGACGAGCGGTTCAGCCAGGGGCTTATCACCTCGGCAGGATCCCTGGGGATCGTGATTCCCCCGTCCATCCCCATGATTCTCTATTGTCTGGTCATGAATGTGAGTGTGGCTGAACTCTTTATGGCGGGAATCCTGCCAGGGGTCCTCATCGGGGGTGTTTTTATCGGTTATACCTATTGGATGGCCCGGAAAAACAACTGGCGGGCCCATCGGGCCTACAAAAAAGGGGAGAAACTCAAGATCATTCGGGATGGCCTCTGGGCCCTGATGCTGCCGGTTATCGTCCTGGGGGGGATCTACACCGGCATCTTTACGCCCACCGAAGCCGCGGCCATAAGCGTGGTGTACGCCCTCTTTGTGGAACTGGTCATCTACAGGGAACTCACCCTGCCCAGGCTCTATAGGGTGTGCAAAGACAGTGCCGTTTTGAGCGCCTGTCTGATGTTCATTTTGGCCTGTGCCATGACCTTTGTCTGGCTCCTCACTGCCGAGCAGATCCCGGTAAAAGTGGCCAACGCCATCATCGGCGTGGTCCATCACTGGTGGACATTTCTCCTTCTGGTCTCTGCGCTTTTTCTCATCTTGGGCACGGTCATGGACGATGTGTCCGCCATGATCATCCTCTCCCCGTTGTTTGTAGATACCCTCAAAGGCTTTGGGATCGACTTTGTCCATTATGGCATCGTCATGGTTCTGGTCATCGAATTCGGTTTTCTGACCCCGCCCTTTGGATTGAATCTTTTTGTGACCATGGGCCTGACCGATCGTTCCCTCACCTCCGTTTCCCGGGCCACCCTTCCTTTTCTCCTCCTTCTGCTGGCCGCCGTGCTCCTCATCACACTCATCCCCCAGATCTCGCTTTTTCTGCCCACCCTGATACTCCGATAAGCATATACGCCGTTTTTCTCCCTTACATTATTTTCCCGCAAGTCAAGGTTCCCGACTTGATCGCAGCAGGTGGGCTGCTTATATTAGATCATCAGACAGGGGTCGAGCGGTTTTTGCCTTACGTGGCTGAACGACCTTTTACATACTAAGCAATAAGGATTTTATGGGACATAAGGACTACTATGAGCTGCTGGGCGTGGACAAGTCGGCGAGTCAGCAACAGATCAAAGACTCATACCGGAAACTGGCCTTTCAATACCATCCCGACCGGAATACGGAAAATCCGGGCGTGGCGGATCGGATGAAAGAAATCAATGAATCATACGCCGTGCTATCCGATGTCACCAAAAGACGGGAGTATGACACCCTCCGGCAGCAGTATGGTGCTTCCGCCTATGGCCAGTTCAGACAGAATTACACGGAGAGAGATATATTCCAGGGCTCTGATATCCAGCAGATATTTGAGGAATTGAGCAGGGTGTTCGGCTTTCGGGGATTCAACGATGTGTTCCGGGAGGCCTACGGCCGTGGATACCAAACTTTTCAGTTTCAACGGCCCGGGTTTTCTGCCACCGGTTTTGTCTCCGGCATGAGCCGGGGGAGGCCGTCAGGATCACTTCTCGGAGGAAGTCTAAGCAAACTGCTCCAGTACACCCTCAAAAAGAAGTGGGGAATCCAATTCCCGGAGAAGGGGAAAGATATGGAGGACACCATCACCCTGTCCCCGCTTGTGGTCCAACAAGGGGGCCGCATCGCCTATTTTTGCCGCAAAAATGCCAAACAACTCCACGTCAGAATTCCTGCGGGCCTCAAAAACGGACAGAAGATCCGGCTCAAAGGCATGGGAGGACCGGGAAAAGACGGCGGAGACCCCGGGGACTTGTATGTCCGGGTTCACATCCGAAATCCGCTGTGGCAGAAGGTGTTGGATTGGAGCAGACAGCTCGGGTCTTTTTTCAACAAGCGCCGGAAGCCATAACCCGTCCCGGCCTCAACACGGGTTTTGCCAGGAGATGGCCCTGGTTTGGTGGACAGCGTTTTGGGTTTTCCATCGCCAATCAACACTCGCCAATCCTAAAGATACGGCCCCCACTGTTTGGCCGTCTTTAGAATATAGCCCGGAGAAACAGCCTCCACAATCCGGTTGTGGCCCGGCAGGAGGACCTGGACATCCAATTCTGCCAGGGTCATCAGGGAGGCCTTTAACTGGGCCCCGTCGGCACCGTGCAGATCAAAACGGCCAATGGCATAATCCGCGTAGACCGTGTCGCCCGGAATAAGGATCTGATCCGCCGAATTGTACAGGGCGATACTCCCTGCCGAATGCCCGGGAACATGGAGGACTTCCCAGGTCATCCCACCCATGTCCAGGGTCTCGCCTCCCTCAAGTTTACGGTCCACCACCCGGAACTGAAACGCCCCGGGTTTGAGTCCATACTGCATCTGACACATACTCTTAAACATCTCCATCCCGTAAACGGTCCGCTCATCCCCTGCTTCCAGGGGTTCGGCCTCAGCCGTGTGCACCCAAAGCTCGGCATGGGGAATGGCCTCCATGATCTCGCCCAGGCATCCGATATGGTCCAGGTGGGTATGGGTCATGATGATTCGTTTGATATCCGTCAACCGGATTCCCAGCTTCTGGATCGCTTGGATCTTATAGGCGCCTTTTCCCATCAACCCCGCATCCACAAGGGAAAGATCCTCTGAGGAGGGCCGGCCCATCACATAGACGTGGGCGTCCGGAATCATGTCGTCCTGTCCCTGGATAAAAAAGATCCCTTCTGTAACCTGTTTCATGGTATTCTCCTGATCAATGATTTGGGAGCTACCATACCTGATCCGACCCTTCGGTTCAAGGGGGAGGGCTCGGAATATCTCGAATTACCCCATACTGAACTCCGGTGAAAATGGGCTTGATTCAGTGTGGTTTCGCGGTTAAGGTGAGGTTGAAGAAGTCAGCAGCATATCCCGCTGCAGGCGGGAAAAACAAACCCTGGTTATTTTTCCCACAGCGGGGATTGCGGCCAAAGGCCTGAACTGAGAAGACATGTTTTTTGTCATCGGCGGAATCCAGCCCAAAACCGTTTATCTCGATGACCAGCCCAGAATGTGCCGGTCCTGCGGACTTTATCAGGCCCGCCTCAAACGGATCGATCACTACCTTTCTTTGTTTTTCATCCCCATTTTTCCGGTCAAAAAGGGGGATCCTTTTCTGGAATGCCAGAGCTGCGGGGCCATCATGGGAGAATCCGGGGAAACCCCGCCCCACCCCTTCCCGGAGCGTCCGTCCCTATGTCCCCACTGCGGCCAGCCGGTGGAACCTTCCCATCGGTTTTGTCCCTTCTGCGGGAAATCGTTACGTTAAGCCGGGAGTCCATTCAACCCGGCAATGAGTGCCAGAAGTGCCTGCCATGATGAATATGATCTGAATAAGGAACCCGGATAATGAGTCAATGGCAGCTGTGTAAGCGAAACACAAGAGTATTCAGAGAGGATAAAGCGACCTCAAGGATACGGAATTCATGGCAGACATGGGGAGAAAGGGATGGAAGCTGATCAACAAGGCTGATCTGACGGCCACCGCCGATGCGAGGAACATCGAAGTCGCGGAAATGATCTATGACGAGCACCTCGCTGAACTTGTCCGGGAAGATTGATTTCCTGACGGTTTCTGTCCTGCGCCAGATTCAGCAGAGCGCTTTAGAAAAGCGTGTCCCGTTTTTTATTGTGGGAGCCACTGCTCGCAATAATGCTGACCAGAGTTGTGCCGGCCGCAATGGATCCCACCATTTCTTCATATGCCCTCTCTGGATTCAGAAATTACTTGACATCTGATGCGCTGTCAAATAGCATCAATGCACCATGCGAACTACCGTAAATATAGATGATCCCATTTTGAAGGAGCTTAAGGCAATTCAGCAAAAGGAAGGTAAACCCCTTGGCCGCTTGATATCTGACCTGCTGGCACGGGTTCTTGGAGAGAAGCCATCGATCCCGGCATCGGAAAAACCATCGCAATGGATTTCAAAGGCCATGGGCGTCCGAGTTGATCTGGTGGATCGTGAGGCCCTTTATGCAGCAATGGACCGGGAGACAAGGTCCTCAAAAAAACCAGATAAATCATGAGCTTTGCCATAGACGTTAATATCCTGTTGTATGCCTCGGATACCGTCAGTCCTTATTTCGCCAAGGCCAGTTCATTCATCGAATGGTGCACAATGGGGGATGAGGTCTTCTACCTTGGATGGCCGACGGTCATGAGCTACCTGCGTATTGCCACACATCCTTCCATTTTTGATTATCCGCTTTCGCCCCGGGAGGCTATGGAAAACATCGAGATGCTGATGACACTTCCCCATGCACGGTTTTTGTCTGAAGAAGAGGGTTTTTGGCAGGTGTACCGGGATACAACAGGCGAGATTCCCGCCAGAGGAAACCTGGTCCCGGACGTTCATCTGGCCGCCCTGCTTCGGCATCATGGTGTCAAAACCCTGTACTCCCATGACCGGGATTTTCTGAAATTCCCCTTCCTCAACGTGCGGGATCCACTGCTGTAACTCGGATCCAGCGGCCGCAGCATGCCCGGGATAGCGACATCACCGAACGGGACGCCCTTGCAGTATCTGACCTAAACTGGTGTGCCTCTCCCAGCGGATAACTAAATGTTCCGGTCTTATCAGCGTTTTGACATGGATGAACACCACGTAGAGTTTGAACATAACATGCCACATGCGGACAAAGGAGTTTTTTGAGCGAAAGAGCATCAAAAACAAGCAGACCGGACAGGCAGGCGCCCATTGAGGCAAGGCTCAAAGGCCTCCGGCAACGTCTTCCCCAGACCTTGTGTGCGGACCGTCCACGGTTCATTCAGGGGATTCGAAAGGTATCACGGGCGGTCAAAGACAAAGGCGCCGGCAAAGCTGCGGCCCATCGGATCGCCGGTCTGGAAAGGCAGGTGCACAAATCTATTCAAAAACGGGATCAGCGGCTTCGTCAAAAGCCCGCGGTCGCCTATCCGGAAGACCTTCCCATAACGGCCCGGTGGGAGGCCATCGTAAAGGCCGTACAAGCCCATCCGGTGGTGATTATTTCCGGAGATACGGGATGCGGAAAGAGCACCCAGATCCCCAAGATGTGCATGGAGGCCGGGCGGGGTATCGCCGGGAAGATCGGATGCACCCAGCCCCGCCGCATCGCAGTCACCACCATCGCGGCTCGCATCGCCGAGGAGCTGGGGGAGACGGTGGGGGGCTCTGTGGGTTATAAGATCCGCTTTACCGACCGGAGCAGGTCCGCGGAACATATCAAGATCATGACCGACGGGATGCTTCTGGCCGAAACCCAGAAAGACCGGTTTCTCAATGAATATGATACGCTGATCATCGACGAGGCCCATGAGCGAAGCCTCAATATCGATCTTATCCTCGGGATCCTCAAGACCCTGCTTAAGAAACGCAAAGACCTGAAAGTCATCATCACCTCGGCCACCATTGATACAGACAAGTTTTCGGCCGCCTTTGATCAGGCCCCGGTTATTGAGGTGGAAGGCCGGATGTACCCGGTGGAGACGCGATACTGGCCCCCGGATCCTGACTCAGAGGATGCCGGATATGTGGAGATGGCCGTAGACGCGGTCCAAAAGGTCCGGGAGAGACTCGGATCCGGTGATATCCTGATCTTTATGCCCACGGAACAGGATATTCGGGAGACCTGCGATCTTTTGGGGGCACGGAATTTCTCGCACACCACCATCCTCCCCCTGTTCGCCCGGCTTCCCAAGGGTCAGCAACGAAGGGTTTTTTCCCGTATTCGGGGACAGAAGATCGTGGTGGCCACCAATGTGGCGGAAACCTCCCTGACCATCCCCGGAATCAAGGTGGTCATCGATACCGGCCTGGCCCGGATCCCCCGGTATGTCCCCCGCACCCGTACCACCAGCATGCCCATTGCCCCCATATCCCGGAGCAGCGCCAATCAGCGAAAGGGCCGTGCGGGTCGGGTGGAAAACGGGATCTGTATTCGTCTCTACGCCGAGGAGGACTATGCCTCCCGGCCCGAATTCACGGTGCCCGAAATCCTGCGCTCCAATCTGGCAGAGGTCATTTTGCGCATGTTTTCCCTGGACCTGGGGGATATTCGGGCCTTTCCTTTTGTGGACCGGCCCTTGGATAAGAGCATTCAGGACGGGTTTGATACCCTGGTGGAGCTGGGGGCACTGAAAGGCAAAGGAAAGCGGCCGGGCCTCACCCCGAAGGGCCGGCTCATGGCCCGGATACCCATGGATCCCAGGATCGCCCGGATGATGATCGAGGCCCAAAAGGAGGCGTGTATCCCGGAGATGGCCGTGATCTCGTCTGCGCTGAGCATTCAGGATCCAAGGGAAAGGCCCGTAGATAAAGCACAGGAAGCGGATCGGGCCCATGGTGTTTTTCATGATCCGGATTCTGATTTTTTGACCTTCCTACGAATCTGGGATCGCTATTACCGCCATTGGGAACAGGCGGGGACCCAGGGCCGGATGCGAAAGTTCTGCAAGGACCATTTCCTCTCCTATATCCGCATGCGGGAGTGGCGGGACATCCACGAGCAGATCCTGAACATCCTGAAGGAGCAGGGGATCCAACAGAAAGGGATGCACCGGAAGCCTGCCCAGGAAGACGGGTATGCCCGCGTTCATCGGGCGGTGTTGAGCGGATACCTCTCCAACATCGCCCTTAAAAAGGAGCGGCAGGTGTATCGGGCGGCCCGGGACCAGGAGGTCATGCTGTTTCCCGGTTCCGCCCTTTTTAAAAAGCCCCCCACCTGGATTGTGGCCGCGGAAATGGTGAAAACATCGCGTCTTTTTGCCCGGACCGCGGCCCGGATCGATCCGGCTTGGGTGGAACCCCTGGCCGGGACCCTGTGCAGGCGGAGCTACCTGGACCCTCACTGGGAGAAGCGGCAAGGGGAAGTGCGGGCCGATGAAAATGTATTTCTCTATGGCTTGCCTGTGGTGACCCGAAGACCGGTGTCCTACGGTTCCATAGACCCCAAGACGTGCCATGAGCTGTTCATCCGTTGTGCCCTGGTACAAGGAGAGGTGATGGGGCACTTTGAGTTCCTCTCCCACAATCAGGCGTTGATTCGGAATCTTGAGACCATAGAGGACAAAATCCGGCGCCGGGGGGTTTTAATTAGTGAGGAGGAAATCGCCCAGTTTTATTCAGAGAGGCTTGCCGGGGTGCGGGATATTTCGGGCCTTAAACAGGCCATTCGGGAGCGCGGTGGGGATGAATTTTTAAAAATGACGGAAGAGGATCTCATTCAGCACCGGCCTGAGGCGGATGTGCTTCAAAAATTTCCCGATAAGATGCCGGTGGGGGATCACCGGCTTTCTGTCTCCTATCGGTTTTCCCCGGGATCCGAAGACGATGGGGTGACCCTCAATCTGCCGGCGGCCATGGCTGGCAGCATTCCGACTGACCGGCTGGATTGGCTGGTCCCCGGGCTTTTCAAAGAAAAGGTGATGGTGCTCATCAAGGGGCTGCCCAAACCATATCGGAAGCAACTGGTCCCTGCATCGGATACCGCGGCCGTGGTGGCTGAAGAGATGCCCAGGACATCGGCGCCCTTGGCCACGGCCCTGTCCCGCTTCATCCATGAGCGGTTTGATGTGGATATCCCCGCATCTCAGTGGCCGGTGGACGCGCTTCCCGATCATCTGAAAATGCGGGTCTCCCTTCGAGACCACCGCGGCAGGGAAGTGGATGCAGGAAGGGATGTCCATGAGCTGAGATCGGATACCGCCCGGATCCCATCAGATCCCACCGGTTCAACGGCCTGGAAAAGGGCATGCGAAAAATGGGAAAAGATGAGGATTTCGACCTGGGACTTTGGGGAAGTGCCCATGGAGATCCCGTTGGAGGGGGACATGAAGGCCTATCCGGCCCTGACGCCGGAAGAAAAGGCCGTCAGCCTGCGGCTTTTTCCGGATCCGGTCCAAGCTTCAGAAAACCATTGCATGGGTGTGGCCCGGCTTTTGGCCCTCAGCCTGGCCAAGGAGATCAAGTGGCTGAAGCGGCTGTGTCGAATTCCGGAGGATGCCAAAGCAGCCTGCGACTATTTTGGTGGGACGGCAGAGGTCCAAGACCGGGTGGTGAAGGCCGTGACCCGCCGTCTGTTCACAAAAGATATCCGCTCTGAGGAGGCCTTCTCAGCACTTCGAGAAGAAGTCCGGCCTCAGATCAGTGAAGCAGTCCAGACCCTGCGCGACCTCGCCGTGGAGGTGATCCGGACCTATCATCGAACCCGGTCCGTTTTGTACACCACAGAACAGGCCGCTGCCGGAAACCCGGCCGCCCTAACCCTTTGTCAACACATTCGGGAGGAACTGGCGGTTTTGGTGCCGGCTGATTTTGTGCTCCATTATCCCCCGGAAAGGCTCTTCCATATCCCGCGTTACCTGAAGGCCATGGAACTCCGGGCGGAGCGGGGGACGAACGATCCGCAAAAAGACCGACAAAAGGCGGCAGAGGTGCAGGAGTTTGAGGAGACCCTAAAGGCCGTGAATAGAGAGCTTACCCCCAAGAGCACCTCGGAAAAGCGAAAGGCCGTGGCCGAATTTAAATGGATGCTGGAAGAGTTCAAGGTCTCCCGGTTTGCCCAGGAGCTCAAAACCCCCTATCCGGTCTCTAAGAAGCGGTTGGATCGACAGGTACAGGAGATCCAGAGGATGGTGTAGGGGTTTGCAATATGGGTGGAGGTGCGCGTATATTGGTTATTGCGCAGGAATGGAAAGGACATTATGCCTGAATTAACGTGTATATTCTGTGGCGGACATGCCCGACTGCATGGCCGGTGAGCGAATGCCAGAGTTACCTGCATGGCATGCGGGATGGAAACCGGCCCGGATGAATATGGTGACCAGATAGAGAACTGGAAAGAATCGGTCTGTGAATGGAGCTTTGGGGATGCCGAATCTGAAAGAACGGGAAAATAGAGATCCTCAAGAGCCTGGGGAAAGGGCTGGACTACAGCACTTGTCAAATAGGCTAAAGTAATACAATCAATCCATTTTGAGGTAAAATCATGCACATTTCCTTTAAAAGTATCAAAGACCACATGCGGTTACAGAATCCCTTAAAGGATTATTCAATGGATGAGATTCCCTTTGAAATCCGCTACGACCCGCTCACCGGACAGTCCACCCGGGTGTTTGACCTTCCTTACCGCCCCATTGCCAGGCCCGATTTTGGAAAAATGATCCGGAAATCCAAAGAAGCCGACTGCCCTTTTTGTCCGGAACGCCTCGAGCAGGTGACGCCGCTGTACCCCCAGGAGATCCTTCCCCAGGGAAGGATTCATGAGGGCGATGCCTGTCTTTTCCCCAATTTTTTGCCCCTTGACCGCTATGCCGGCGTGTGCATATTTGGAAAGGACCATTTTGTCGCTCCGGGAGGTTTTACCCCGGACCTCATGAGAGACGGATTTACGGCTGCCCGCACATTCATCAGGACCATTGCCCGCCAGGACCCCGAGGTTCATTTTTTTAACATCAATTGGAATTACATGCCGCCTGCCGGGTCCAGCATTATTCATCCCCATCTGCAGGTCAACTGCGGTGAAATTCCCACCCATCAGCTGCGGGTACAAATGGGGTGCAGTCATGCCTATTTTATGGAAAACAGGCAAAATTTCTGGGCAGATTACAAGGCAGCGGAACAGGCATCAGGGGAGCGGGTCCTCACCGACATCGGCCCCACCTTCTGGACCATGAGTTTTGCCCCCCAGGGGGCGCTCCCCGACTTCTGGTGTATTTTCCGCGATTGTCGCTCTTTGCTTGAATGGAAGGATGAGGACCGGGACGCATTTCTGGACGGTCTTTGTGCCGTTTTAACCTGTTTTGATCAGGCAGGACTTTACAGCTTCAACATGGCCATGTTTTCGGGCCGGGAAAATGAGCATTATCGCGTAAATGCCAGGATTACCCCCCGTCTTTTGCTCAGAGAGACCGGAAACAGCGACCGGACCTATACCCAGGTGCTCCACCGGGAACCCTGTTGCCTGAGGCCGCCGGAGACTGTTCGGCAAGAGGTTTTAGAGGTGTTCAAGAAAACCGCCAACTGATTTTGGCCATGCCATGCTTCCGATTCGCGATACCATCGAGACCCGCAACTACCCGGTAATCAACCACCTGCTCATTGCCGTCAATGTTTTGGTCTACTTTGTGCAGATCGCTCAGGGAGAAAGGCTCAATCTTTTCATCTTCCTTTACGGCCTGGTTCCGGCGAGGTATTCCGACCCTTCCCTCGCCGCCTACTTTACCTTGGGCCAGCAGCTGTTTTCATTTTTATCCTTCATGTTCGTCCACGGGGGGTTTTGGCATATCCTGTTGAACATGTGGTCTTTGTACATCTTTGGCGACAATGTGGAGGACCGGCTGGGACCCCTGCGATATCTTCTGTTTTATCTCCTGTGCGGATTGACCTCGGGACTTTTCCATCTTTTCTTCAATTGGCATTCCCCGGTCCCCACGGTGGGCGCCAGCGGCGCCATCGCCGGCGTTATGGGCGCCTATTTCATCCTGCATCCCAGGGCCAAAATCCTGACACTGATCCCCATCTTTTTCATTCCCCTCTTTGTGGAGCTTCCGGCCTTTATTTTTCTGGGGCTGTGGTTTGTATTTCAGCTTGCGAGCACCATGGTCTCCTCGGGCGCCGAGGGCGGTGTGGCGTGGTGGGCCCATATCGGGGGCTTTGTTTTCGGCATCATCTGCCTGAAGCTGTTTGCCAGGATTCCGGAATCGGGCATCACCCGTCGCATGAAAAGCAGGACGGCCAGGCGAAAAACCCACCACCTGCAGGCGGTACATACAACCCACTCAGCAAACGATCCGAACCTCTACGGCGCTCTGGAGATCACCCCGACCGAGGCCCGTACCGGCGCCCGCAAGTTGATCCATATGCCCTGGGTGTTTCAAAAAAGACTGTTTCGAGTGACGGTTCCTCCGGGGGTGAAGGACGGGACTTTGTTGCGCCTCAAAGGCATGGGAGGAGCGGGCCGTGGGAATCAGAACGGGGACCTGTTCCTGAAGGTCCAGGTGCGACCCAATGCATGATATGCAGCCATGCAAAAGAGACTGCACGCCTGCAGGTGCTGGCAAAACCCGGGTTTGAAAGTTATGGCGGTTTTCTTTATACTGCTGGGTGCGATCGACTCTGCCGCGAATGATTTAGCTAAAGGCCCTTCAGCCCCATAAAGGCCGACCCGTACCGGACGGGAAGGATTCCTGATTTTGGGTACCCCGAAGGAGGAGAATAGACCCATGAAAGGATGGACGGAAAAAGAAATTGCCAACAAGGATCTGATGGCGCCGTGCGGCCTGTATTGTGGCGCCTGCGGGGTGTATATTGCCACCCGGGATCAAAATGATAAATTCAAGGCTGTCATGGGAAATCTTTACGGGACGCCGCCGGAAGAAACAGAGTGCCTGGGCTGCATGCAGGCGGATTCGTCCAACACACTCTACGCGTATTGCAGGGAGTGCAAGATACGGGACTGCGTGCGCTCAAAAGGGTTTTATTCCTGTCATCCGTGTGAGGAGTGGCCCTGCAGCCTGATCGAGAATTTCGCGTATGCCACCGGGGTGCGGGTCATGAAACGGGCCATTCCCTTATGGCGCAAAGAGGTGGCCCAGCACGGCGATGAACAGGGGAGCATTGAATGGGCCCGGGCCGAGTGCGAACGATATCACTGTCCGTCCTGTGGTCACCCCCTGTTCAGAGGGGCTCAGCGCTGCCGGGCCTGCAAGGAGCCGGTGGCTGAGATTTTGGATGGATCGCTTTAACCTGTTGAGTCCCTGCTTTCATGCGCATACCCGGCACATATGGGGGAGGGCGTCATCACCCGTATAGAGCCATACACCACCAGAGCCCTCTTTTTGTCCCTGATTAGTGGGGTGTTGCTGGGCCTTCCGTGGACCATACCGCGTTTGTTCTTTTTCATTTTTGTGGCCTGGGTGCCGCTGTTGGTGCTGGAGGCGGAAACCCGGGTGTGCCCGAACCATTGCCGCCTGTTTAATTATGCCTTTGCCAGTTTTCTGGTATGGAATATTCTGGGAACCTGGTGGATTACACAGGCCCAGTGGCTGGGGGCTATCCTTATTATGCTGGCCAATGCCCTGGTACAGGCCCTGGTGTTCTGGTCCGTAAGCCGGGTCCGAAAGGGCCTGAACATCCCTATAATCATCCCTTTTATCATCATCTGGATGGGATATGAGCATTTTCATGAATCCTGGGACCTGGCCTGGCCCTGGCTCAATCTGGGCAACGCCCTGAATACGGCCCCCAAACTCATCCAATGGGTGGAGTATACCGGTGTGCGAGGCGGTACCCTGTGGATACTCCTGGCCAATTTTGCAATCTTTAAACTGATCCATACCTCTTGGAAAAAGAGATGGGGACCCATGGCCTCCGTGGGCCTGATAACCGTTCTGCTCATGGGGATTCCTGTTCTGGTCTCTTATCACCGGTTTGACAATTTCAGGGAGGGAGAGGAAACCGTTACCGTGGCCCTGGTTCAGCCCAATCTGGATCCATACGCGGAAAAATTCGTGCCGGAAAAACAGGCCCAACATCTAAATGATTTTTTCAAAGCCGCGGATGCCGTCTGCGATGCAAAGACCGATTACCTGATCGGCCCTGAAACCCTTATTGTGCAGCAGATTGACGAAAAAAACCCCCATGCGTCACCCTACTACTGTCGGCTGTTGGAATTTCTGGCACAATATCCCCATCTCAATTGTTTGATGGGGGTCCACAGCTATCAAAAGGCCGGCGACAAGGTCCCGCCCGGGAGCCGCTTCAACCGGGAAGGAGACTTCTTTTATGAGGCCTTTAACACCGCCCTTTTCCTTTCGCCCGGATCGCGGCCCCGGTTCTATCACAAGACCAAGCTGGTCCCCCTGTTCGAGCGCATGCCCTTTGTGCAGTATCTGGGGTTTCTGGGAGATTATTCCCTGGAGATCGGGGGATACACCGGTACCTACAGCCTCCGTCAGGAAGACCATGCATTTTTATCCCCTGAAAATTCTGTCGGCATTCTGCCCATTGTCTGTTTCGAATCGGCGTTCGGCGCCTATTGTGCCCGGAACCTGCCGGAGGAAAAGGGCTTTATCTGCATGATGACCAACGATGGATGGTGGAAAAATACGCCCGGCTATCGCCACCACTTTGATTTCAGCCCGGTTCGTGCCATCGAGTGCCGGAGGGATCTGGTCCGGGTGGCCAATACCGGGATCTCGGCCTTTATTGACGCCAAAGGCACGGTGATGGCCCGCACCCCCTGGTGGAAAAAGGCCACCCTCAAAGGCCGGATTCATCTCCATCAAGGCCGGACCTTTTTTGCCCGGCACGGGGACTATCTGGGACGTATCTCCATGTACTTGGGGATTATGCTTATTTTGTGCGGGGAAATCGCAAACCGGGTCCGAAAAGGGCAAAGCGGAATTTCATGTCCTGAACTGTAGTGAGCCGTTGCGCCGTTGTGACCTGGCGCGGGAAAGTTTGGGTTCCGGTTTATCCGGCTGGGAAAGGAGTCGATCATGAATCAAAAGGCCGTTCACGACATCCCCATGATAAGGACCGTAATGCGCTGGCTGGCCCTGATGATCTTTCGATTTTCGGGTTGGAAAGCGGCCGGGAAAAGGCCGTTGATCTCCAAATATGTCATCATCGCCGCACCTCACACCTCTAACTGGGATTTTTTTTATACCATGTGTCTGGTTTTCATTTTGGAAATCAAACCCTTCATCATGATGAAGGCGGCATGGTTCCGCTGGCCCGTGGGCCCCTTCCTGAGATGGTTGGGGGCCATTCCGGTTGATCGTTTCAAATCGACCCATGTGGTGGCCCGGGCCATACAGACCTTTCACGACCACCCGCAAATGATCATGCTGGTGCCGCCGTCGGGGACCCGCAAAAAGGTCATGTACTGGAAGACCGGCTTTTACCATATTGCCAGGGGAGCGGAGGTCCCCATTGTGCTGGGATATCTGGATTACGGCCCCAAGGTCGGAGGGATCGGGCCGGTCCTTTACCCTACCGGCGATATGGCTGCGGATATGAATATCATCCGAGAGTTCTATGCGGACATCCAGGGAAAATATCCGGACAAAATGCACAGTTCCCTTGTCCCGGCGGAATGGAAAACGCCCATGTGAATGGCGGGAGATTCCGGATTGGGATCAGGTAGGAAAAGGCCGCAATACATACCGCCTGGATAGCATTTTGGTGAACTGTTTTACTGAAATTGGTGATTTGAGCCCGGTGAAATGATCCACATCCGGGCTGAAAAAGTATCTTTTCGTTTTTTAGCTTGCTTTTGGTCGCGAAAGTGTTAATATTGGTATAAATCATGAAGTCTCGTCTTTTCGGGCGGGTTTGTTTCGTTCTGAGGGAAGATCCATTTGTCAAGAGTGGCGACCTAAAGTTTGGAACCATGGGAATTTATTCGAAAGGAGGGTGTCACTATGGCTAATGGAATCGTGAAGTGGTTTAATGACCAAAAGGGCTACGGCTTCATTGAGCAGGAAGACGGTCCTGATGTATTTGTGCATCATTCAGGCATTGATGGAAGCGGCTTCAAGTCTCTCAGAGAAGGCGATCAGGTCAGCTTTGACATAGAGCAAGGCAAAAAAGGACCCGCTGCAACAAATGTAACCGTAATTTAACCACTGTTTTGAATTTAAAAAAGGGCATCCCAACTACAAGCACGATGGGGTGCCCTTTTTTTGAACCTTCCGATTCCCATAACATTTGATGTGGCTGAATTATATTATCTTTTTGATAAATTGGCGGCATGTCCAGAAGAGCAGCAGGTCAACCCCGAGGCGATGGTTGCGTTCCAGGGGTTGACCCGCCCCTCAGAGGAGAATTTTTAAAAGGAGGCTATGCCAAGTCATTCTCCATAAAATTTATTCAGCATAATTCATGCCACTTTCGTAAAAGATTGAATTGATTAAATAAAGAATAAAAAGATTTTATTTATATAAAAGAAACAAATCTTGACACATCTTTATGGTTTACCACCATGAGCTTGACCATAGCCGTAACGTTACCATGTTGATGATGTAACGCTACCTTAACGGTTGCGGAACAACTCCAAGCAATCATACATCTATGGGAACAGGTGGCTAAAGCCACACTTGACGCCCAAGCTGAATTTTGAAATGATGATAAATGTTTCACCTTATGGGGACGACGTCACAAAGCGGGGCGCCCCGCTTAGCGGAAAGGATCAAGGGATTAATTAGGCGGCATCAGGGGAGCGCGGCATATGAACAAGGATCTTTCCGCAAGGATACAGACCATGGCGTTGTGGCTGTACGAGGCCTCTTATCCGGTGGTGTTCACCGGCGCGGGCATGAGTACGGAATCGGGTCTGCCCGATTTCCGGGGTCCCGACGGGGTGTGGACCCGTCAGGAAAAGGGGCTTCCGCCCAAACCCATGACCATGCCCTGGGACCAGGTACCCCCCAACCCCGGGCACTATGCCCTGGTGGATCTCCTGAAATTGGGCAGGCTGCGGTTCCTCATCTCCCAGAATGTGGACAACCTCCATCGTAAATCAGGGATTCCATCGGAATTGATTGCCGAACTCCACGGCAATATCGCCAGGCTGCGGTGCCGGAGGTGTGGGAAGACCACGGCCCGGTCCGAGGGCCGCCAGCGGTGCGCCTGCGGAGGGGAACTGGTGCAAAGCGTGGTGGATTTCGGGGAATCCCTTCCGGAACAGGATCTCACCCGTTCCTTTGAGCACTCCCGAAGAAGCGACTTGTTCATTGTCCTGGGCTCCAGCCTAATGGTGACTCCGGCTGCGGATATGCCCAGAGAGGCACTGAAGGCGGGGGCCAAACTGGTGATCGTGAATCGGGAAAACACACCGTTTGACCCCATGGCGCACCTCAAGTTTCAGGAGGGAGTGGGCGAGGTGCTGCCCCGGGTGGTAAAAAGGCTCAAGCGGCTCATGGGATATTTCGAATAGGAACCATTTAACCTTTCCATAGGGAAGCAATCTCAAGGGATGAGGGTGCACCTGTCTGTCCGGTCGTTTCTCAGTGAATAGAGGACCCTCTGGCCCTGCCGAGCTTAACCCAGGCCGTTGGCCAACTCCTCGGCCATCCGCTTTTTGGATTCCAGGTCTGCGATGCGGTAGAGGACCATCATTTGATTCTGACTGGGACCCGACCCCTGATAGGTGCCCACCCCGTGGAGTCCAGCCACCCAGTTCTGGAGGAACTTGACCATCCGCATGCGCTTTTCTGCAGGGGCTGCGGCCCCCAGATACTTGGTTACATAGTCCTTGGTCTCGGGGTTTTTCAATTCCTTTTCACTCGGCATGGTCACGGCGATGCCGCCGGCAATGTCGCCGGCCAGGGCCATGACCTCCCAGAATCCGTCATTGGTATTGAGCTTGGCGATGTTGCTCATGGCTTCGTCCGGCATGAACACTCCGGAGCCCACCGGTTCCTCATCTCCCATATGGGCTGCGGCCGTGGCACAGGCCAGGGAGGTATCATTGAGCTGCAGCATGCGGGTGATTTTCTGGGCGATGTGGGAGGCCCTGGCCAGGCCGTTGTATTCGGCCATGAGCTGGCTGGCCCCGATAATGAGGTCCATGAAGCCC
>JAWLET010000156.1:0-6384 GCA_041685955.1 Desulfobacteraceae bacterium
AAGACTGCCAAAGCCATTGATTGGGTCCAGAAACAGCTTTCCATCCGGCTGGCTGATAAGCAGGTTGAGGCTGTCAGATGCGCAGTTGAAAATAAGGTCATGGTGATCACCGGAGGCCCGGGAACAGGCAAGACCACCATCATTAATGCTATCCTCAAGATCTTCTCCAAACTCGGCGTAAACATTCTCTTGGCCGCCCCTACGGGAAGAGCAGCCAAACGGATGAGCGAAACCACCGGGCATGAGGCCAGAACCATTCACCGAATGCTGGAGTTCAGTCTGCAAAAGGCAGGTTTTCAGAAAAACGAGGAGCACCCTTTGAAGTGTGATCTGTTGATCGTGGATGAAGCTTCCATGATCGACATCATCTTGATGCACCACCTGATGAAGGCTATGCCCCCACAAGCCACGTTTATTTTGGTGGGCGATGTTAATCAGCTCCCTTCAGTAGGTGCAGGCAATGTACTCAAGGACATCATTGGCTCAGGGGCAGTGACGGTCGTGGAGCTAAACGAAATCTTTCGTCAGGCCAGGGAAAGCCTCATCATTGTAAATGCCCACAAAATCAATGGCGGCATAATTCCTTCACTACAATCTTCCGGTCCATCGGATGATTTCTATTTCATTGAGCAGGACGACCCCAACGCTGTGTTAAGGATCATCTTGGACCTCGTCTCAAAGCGTATTCCCGGGCGATTCGGCTTTGATCCCATTGATGAAATCCAGGTCCTTACCCCCATGCACAAGGGGACCGTGGGCGCCGGCAACCTCAATGCGAAACTGCAGAAGACCCTGAATCCCTCCGGGGAGGGCATCATGCGGGGGGAGAGGACTTTCCGGGTGGGAGACAAGGTCATGCAGATCAAGAACAACTACGACAAGGAGGTGTTTAACGGGGATATCGGCCGGATCAAGCAGGTGGACGAAGAGAACCAGGAGGCGCTGATCTCTTTTGATGGAAAGGATGTCCCATATGACTACACCGACCTTGATGAGATTGTCCTGGCCTATGCGGTGTCTATCCACAAATCCCAGGGCTCTGAGTATCCTGCGGTGATCATGCCTGTCTTGACCCAGCACTATATCCTGCTCCAGCGCAATCTGATTTATACGGGAGTTACCCGGGGAAGAAAACTGGTGGTCATGGCGGGAACGAAACGGGCCTTGGCCATAGGTGTGAAAAATGATAAAACTCAAAAACGCTACACCCACCTGAGAAACCGGTTGTCCTGGAAATATTGAGCATAATATCCCTGCCGGTCATCCGCACAGGGGCGCTTCTTTCTCCCATCCTGACCGTACAATCATCCGGCCTGGATCCGCATAACAATGTATTGAAAAATACAGGATGGAATGTATTGAGGGCTTGCAGGTCATCTCTTATGGTTATTATACAGTGTTTTACCGGACAAAGCAGAAAAGGGAACAGAATTTAACGTGAATGGCGCCGGATGAAAATGGATCAGTTGCGAGTGGCCATAGCACAGACGAGCCCCGTCCTCGGTGACGTGGAGACAAACCTTCAAACCCATCTCTTCTATATCAAAGAGGCCAGAAAAAAGCGGGTTCAGTTGATCCTTTTCCCGGAGCTTTCACTCACCGGCTACAATCTGGGAGAAAAAAATATCGAGGTATCCCTGTGGAAAGATGGGCCCTCCATTCTGACCCTGGCCCAGGCGGCCGGTGAGATGCATGTGGTAATCGGGTTTGTGGAAGAGGGCCCGGCGGCACAATTTTACAACTCCTGCGCCGTGGTCCATCAGAATGAGGTGGTCTATCTTCATCGCAAGCTCAACCTGGCCACGTATGGAAATCTCGAGGAGGGCAAATACTTCGGAACCGGCCGCTATGTGGAGACCTTTATGCTCACACCTCCCTGGCGCGGGAGTATCTTGATCTGTGCGGACGTTTGGAATCCCGCACTGGTCTACCTTGCAGGCCTCCACGGGGCCACTATTCTCATGGCGCCCACCAGTTCTGCAGTGGATTCGGTGAGCAGCGAATTCTCCAACTTACGGGGGTGGGACCTGGCCACGCGGTATTATGCCATGATCTACGGCACGCCCATTCTTATGGCGAACCGGGTGGGGAGTGAAGGAAACATGACATTCTGGGGAGGATCCCAGATCATTGATCCTTTCGGCAATCCCATCGCCACTGCAGAAAATGAATCCGAACAGCTCGTTGTGGCTGACCTGGATTACCAACTTGTTCGCAAGGCACGGCATCAACTGCCCACTGTACGCGATTCAAATCTGGCCCTGGTGTCCCGTGAAATCAAGCGCATAGAGGAATACCGGGGGATTCCGCCCATCCGGAAAACCACCTGATGCCCTCCAATGCTCAACTGATTGCTTCTCCTTTCCCTAAATCAGGGAAATTTAAAACCTGCTTTTGGGTGGCCCCTGCCATGGCCATTCCCACCAGGTTCATGACCATGGGCAGATGGAGATCCGGAACGGGCATTTTTCCTTTTGACCCTTCCAGAGCCGGCAGCTTCAGCAAACGGCTCACCGGATACTGGAAAAGCGTTCTTTCCTTCTTGTCTCCACCAGATGCAAACACCTCCTGGGAGATAACCACCAAACGGGCGTACCGGCACCCGTATACGGCCAGTTCGTCCAAGGCCTGCTGGAAATACCGCTCGCTGGTGGCATCCAGGATGATGAGGTTATCCTGGGTGGCGTCATAATCCTCTCGAAGCTCGGGAAAATACCAGTTCCCTTCACCGAAAAACGGGGTTTGGACCCGGCTGTAAATCCCCGCAGGGGGATTTCGCAGAAAATGGTCCACATCGCCTCCGGCCAAATACCGCTTTTCCCATTCCCGAAGTCTTTGCTCCCCGAAGATGGAGACCATTTCCGCCCGGGAAGTGAGCCGGATAAATTTGTCGTCCACCCGTGGATCCACGGTCACCAGAGGTCCGTGGGCACTCATACCAAAGGTCTCCCAGGCCAGGATTTTATGTCCCATATGGTCGAACCACCGCATCCAGTCAAGACCCATGCCGGTGTAGGGCCCGATCAGGTAGGCCGTTTCATAGCCTCGGTTGGCCTCCATGGCGGCGTGAATCTCCTGTTTTAAGGCAGCATCTTCCAACACGGTTTGAATAATCTCTCCGCCTTCCCTGAACTGTTTTCCGATAATCTCAGCCTTTCCCGGGGCGATCTTCTCCCATACCTTGGTAATCAGAAGGCTCAGAACTGCATATAAATAATCACTTCCGGCCCATGATTCTTTGTTTCTAAGAATACAAGCCCCCAGAGTGTCATCAAACAGCGGCCGGACATCCTCCGGCAGGTCCGCCCCCACCCAAAGGCACTGGGCCGGTATTTCCGTAAACCGGCCCTCCACCTCCGGGACCCCCACAGGTCTAAAGGACAGTATCACCACCGGCCCTTCCACGGCCGCGGCACTCAAGGCTTCACCCCGGGAGAGGATGCGCATTTCACACCCCAAAAAACGACGCCACTGGGCAGCAAAGTTCCTGGCCGCCGCATCCGCGATAGAATCCAGCGGAACCAGGGTCATGTTCCCGCCGTCCAGGACCTCTTCCTGCAGAACAGAGCGAAGCGGTCCCAAGCGCCGGGGGGACTCTGCAAGAAATTCTGCAAGGGGATCAGCAGCGCCTAAACTACGGCCCAGTGCCTTCATTTGGCCATAGTACCGCCTTTCCTCCTGATGGCGGGCCGCCTTTTCCCATGCGGTTTCTGAATCCGGACTTGACCCTGTGCCTGTTTGTATGACCCTCAAAGGACCCCGCTGCCGGATGGCCAGCATTTCACCGGCCGGGGTTCGCACGCGCCTGGTTCGGGTCCGGCCGGCTGCCACAGACTTGGCCCGGTTTCTGGGGAAGTCACCGCCGCGTCTGCCATGGGCAAGTCCGTACTGAAACGCAAACCGGTAATAAAAGGCCAAGTCCACCAGGGGCTGAAGCGCATCAGATATTTTCGGAAGCAGGGCACACCGGGCCCTGCTCTCCATTTCGGATAACTCCCGGTTTTGGTACGTTACCACGCCAAAGGGGACTCCCCTGGCACTCAGCCCCGCCAGGATCTCCCGGGCCTCATGCAACCTGGCCTCATGGGTGGCATGAATCAGGGTCAGAATTTCTCCATTATCCGTAAAGGCATTTGTATGGGGGACATCGCGGTAGTCGATGCTTCTGCCGATGGCGGTCCAGCTGTTGTCTTGCAGCTTCAGAGCCACCTCCCGCCCGGTTCCGCCTGAAGGGGTCCCATCTATGATCAAAGCGGCATAACTCCGGGCGGTCTTATGGGCCAGGGCCCTGGAAAAGGCCTCCAGGTTTTTATCATCCAACACCTGCCGAATCAAATCCGGAATAATGGGAAGGGTATTGAGTTCGTTCCGGGCCGCCTGGTCATGGCCTTTTTTCACGGCCAGCCACAGGGCGAAAAGGGCTACACAAAACAGCATACAGAGCGTACTTTTAACGCCCGTCACCGTAACTTCTTCTCCGCTTAAAATCGGCATCACGCCACCGCTTTTTTGGGCGGCCAGGGCCATGTCGGAAAATTGCTTTTCCGTGATGGCCACCATGGCCACCCTGCGGGCCTTCAGTTCTTTGGCAAGCTGAACCATATCCGCGGTGGTCCCGGACCAACTCAAGAGTACACACAAATCCCGGTGACGTTCCACAAGCTGGGACAAATCATCTGTGTGCACAGGTGAAATCACGCTGATCTCCAGATCAGGGAAAAGCCTCTGAAAGAAATCCTTGGCAATCAGCCCCATATTGTAAGCACTGCCTGTCCCGGCCATCACAATCCGCTCCAGCCCGGCCAAATTCTTGCCGAAATGGCGTCTCAAAAACCGCTCCCCAAGATTGACCTCGGGAAACTCACTTCCTTCCGGCAGGTATACCCCCAGGATATGCTCCAGCCTTTCAGGCACCTCCTGAAGATGACTTTCATAGAAGGAACCTGAAGGATCTTTCTGGATCTCCGTTGGATTCAATACGGTTTCAAAGGGTTCAATTTCGGCCACCGCATTTCCCTCAAAATCGGTGATGGCCACCCGGCGATGAAGCTCTGCCCCCTCAAATTCGCAACCCACCCGGGCGAAGATCTCTTCTCCTTCCAAGGGGTATACCATTACTCGAAAATCTTTCAGGAGTTCGGTTTCCTTTCGGCTGTAGGCTCTGTTCTCATTTTCCAGCTCCTTTTTGGATTGGCCTGTGCCCCTGACCGCCTCCAAATTTTTTCGGTGTTGCTCTCTCAACTTTCCCAGTTCCAGTCGACGCTGCCGGATCATTTCCTGGGGAAACAGCCCCATGGCGGCATTGATGTCAGAAACCACCATGAAATCATCATTTTCCATCCGGTGAACCACGAAAACCGGTCGATTGTGGCTGATCACATAGAGCTTTCGGGGGGAGTGCGTGCTCATACCCACGGCAGCCACCTGGCCCCCTTCCCGGATGATCTGCCGGGCAGCCTGCAGGAATGCCTGTTCATCCAAACCGGCGGCAGATTTATCCCGGACCTGCTGGAAAATGGCGTAATCAACACTCTGACTGCCGATACTGTACCGCTCCAGGCCCTCCTCCACCTCTGCGCGTACTGAATCATACCGCCTTTTTTCGCTCTGAAGGCGATCAAAATAATAGCCCCACAAAAAAGGGAGGTATTCGGAAGAATTATCGCTGCGCAGGGACAGCCCGCACACCTCTTCCAAAAAACGCCTCAATTCGTCT
The DNA here is from genome assembly GCA_041685955.1 of Desulfobacteraceae bacterium. GTDB lineage: Bacteria > Desulfobacterota > DSM-4660 > Desulfatiglandales > Desulfatiglandaceae > JAIPDZ01. Next base: position 5,717 of record JAWLET010000156.1, read on the forward strand.
TCCACCTCCGCATTGAACTGGCCGTTGAGCACCGCCATATGCTCCCCCCTCTGGTCGGTAAAGGGGTGCGCGTTTTCAAGGGTGACCGAAGACTGAAGGGCCCATCGCCCGTGGGACAGGACGGGCAGCGACAGGTACCGCAGACACACCGGATCGCTCTCCCCCAGAACCACAGGCGCCCCGGTCATCAGGTGCTCTTCCGGAAGTGCCCGGAGTGCCTCCGGCAGATATTCGTTTCGCTGAAGAAAGGCCAGGGCAGACGCCGCGGCCCACCCATACACATTTACGGCTTTCTCCATCCGGTAAAGGGACCGCCAATCAAGGGCAGGCCGACTTTGAACTTCAGGCCAAAATGAATACAGGATTTCACGAAGGCCTTCCACCATCAGCGGATCCTGACGCAGGCGGCACAGCAATGCGGCATCCAAAAGGCGGAACATGCACCGAACCCCGTCCCGGTCGTAATCAGCAGGGACATGAATGGGAGCTTTCGTTAGATATTGCCAGAGGAATTCTTCGGCATGGGGGTTTTCCTGAGACCATTCATCGTCTCCACGGAGGGCCTGGGGCCACTGGTGTCCCAGAAACGTCTCTTCAAAAACCCGGTCCAAGGCCAGCAGGATCTCGTCAGGCTCCACACGCCCTTTCCATTCATCCGGCTGAGCAAA
>JAWLET010000157.1:0-6334 GCA_041685955.1 Desulfobacteraceae bacterium
CTGGCGCCCGTGACCTCGGCTACGGCCCTGACGTTGGGCACATGTTTGGTCCAGATTTCAGCCACCCCTCCGCCATAGGGATAGTAGACGCCGCCGGTTCCGCCGGTCCCGATTCCCAGGAAAACGGTCTTGGCTGAAACCGGTCCTGCAATGACGAGTGCCAGTGCCGCACAGATGGACAGTAATATACTTACTTTTTTCATCATCTAATGACCTCCTTTTTGAAGTTGGATGGTGTTGCCTCCCTGTGGTGGTGATCCTGAGAAGGACGGATTCAGGCTTGTCTCCCATTCACCGCATTTCATGTTCCTCCTTTCCCCAACTTAGGTTATCATTGTTGAAAACCCTTTGCCCACATTTTAAAGTATGAGCACATATTCTCCTGCTTGTCAACCGGTTTTACCACGGTGAATTTGTTCTCTTTGGTTTTACCCAGGTTCATTGGCGAAGGACTTGATCAGGGACAAGAAGGATAGGGTTTTTCATTGGCGAAAAGGAGGTCTTTAAGTTGTTGACTGGCTTGGATGGGCCTTGATACATTTTGACCCTTGGGTAAACCCTGTTTAAGGAGACGATCATGGTACAGGCCGATGGAAAGCGTTTTGACTTCGAAAGCCCGGATCGGATTCGGGTCGATTTCTTGGAGACCTTTGATTTTGACAGCCCTGAACAATATATAAAGACGGAAACCGCGGAGTTTATTGCGGCCTGCCCCTTCAGCGGGCTCCCGGATACCGGTCGGCTGATCATTGAATATTATCCAAAAGGGGGCAAGTGTATCGAGCTGAAGTCGTTGAAGTATTATGTGGTCAGTTTCAGGAATGTGGGCCTGTTTCAGGAGGGGGTGACCAAGAGGATCTATACGGATTTAAAGCATATCCTGGCTACTGATCGTCTCCGGGTCACCACTATCTACAACACCCGGGGGGGATTTGATACCACCTGCTGTGAAGGGACGCTTTAGGGACCTACGGTTACGATCACATATTTTTGGGGTGCGATGATTTTTCTGACCGCTGCCTGGATGTCTTCCCGCGTCACTGACTTTATTTTCTCAATATATCGCTTTTGCCCATCATACCCCAGACCGTAGAGTTCATCTAAGGCCATCCGCATGGCCTGACTGGCGTTGGTTTGATGCCCTATGGCCAGGTTGCCAAGCAGATAGGTCTTGGCCTCCTCCAGCTCCTTCGGGGTGATGCCTTTTTCTCTCACTGATTCGAGTTGCTTGGATATGCTGATTTTGGCCTCATTGAGCTTGGCAGGATCGCAGGCCAGGTAGACCCCGAAGGCGCCCGTGTCGAGTCCCGGTCTTCTGAATGCGGTCACCGCATAGGCCAGGCTCTGTTTGTCCCTCAACTGGTTGAAAAGCCGTCCGCTCTGACCGGACAGCGCGGTTTTTAAGAGGGCCATGGCCGGGTTTTCCGTACTTTTCAGGCCGGCGCCCAGGTATCCCCGGACCAGGTGGGTCTGGGCCCCGGGACGTTGGATATGGGCCTCCCGAACCTCTTTCAACGGGGGTTCGGTCGGGATGGGGGGGATCTGATTGTCGGAAGCGGGGAATCCACTGAAAAGTGTCTCCACATAGGGGATCAGTTGCGCACTGTCCACGTTCCCTACCACTGAGAGCACAAAATTGGAAGGAAAGGCGATCTGTCGATACCATTTTCTAAGATCGGACCGGGTCATATCCTCGATGGTCTCCTGAGTCCCGGATACCGGGTGGCCGTAAGGGGAGCGAGGATAGAGGGTTTCATAAAACAGATCGAAGAGGAGGGCCATGGGCCGGTCCTTCTTGGCCCGGATGCCGGCCAGGATATCCGTCTTGACCTTGGCTATTTCAGACTCTGGAAAAGTGCTGTTTTGGACCACATCAGCTACCAGTGCCAGACCGGGAAAAAGGTCCTTGCTCAGAAACCTGGCTGACACACCGATACTGTTCCGGCCGGAAAAGCCATTCAGCCGCGCCCCCCACGATTCCACTGTTGAAGCGATATCCGAGAGGGTGCGTTCTGAGGTCCCCCGGGTCAGCATCTGTCCTGTAAAGTTGGAGATACCCCATTGTGTCTGCTTCTCCAGACGCGTCCCCCCGAGAAAGGCGCCGGTGATGGAGACCGCCGGGATATTATGATTCTCTTTGACGACCAGCCGCATGCCCGTGGGCAGGGTGATCATCCTGGCCTTGGTCACGGTTTCGGGGCCACCGTGGGATCCCGCAGCCTTCTCGGGATCACGCAGTTCAAAGAGATTGGTGATGGTATCCTTGTCCACTGTGAGGGCCTCTTGCTCAGGCCCCAGGATTCCGATGGAGAGATTCTCCGGCCTGAAATAGGTCCTGACCACACGCCTGAGATCCGCAGCAGTCACCCTTTGCAGTCTTTTGAGGTAATGGTCCGCATTATTCATGTCACCGGTCATGGTCTGGAAAAACCCCAGGGTTCCGGCCTGCCCGGACATATCTTCCATACCGAACACGAAATCGGCCTCCACAATGGCCCTGGCTTTCTTGAGTTCCGCTTCAGGGACCGGTTCGCGGGTCAGCTTCCGGATCTCTTGGGCCATGGCCCTAAGTGAGTTGTTGAGCATATCCGGGCTCAGGGTGGCCTCTATGGAAAAAAGTCCGGGGTCGGCCAGCGCATAGGCCCGGGCACTGAAGTCATGCACCAGGTTGCCCTCCATTTTGAGGCCCTTGTACAGCCTCGAGCTTTTGCCGTGACCCAGAATGACCTCCAGAATATCGAGCGGATACATGTCCCTGTGGGTCAGGGCGGGGATGTGCCAGCACAGGTCCATATAGACCTGCTCCACCTGCGCCTGTTTTACACTTTTCCTAAAGGCGGTCTGAGGGGGTTCCTCCGGCCTTGACGCTTCGGCTCCACCCCGTTCGGGGAACTCCTTCACCAGGCCTTTGATGGTATGAAGCGCTTGTTCGGGCTCAAAGTCTCCCACGGCCACCAGAACCATATTGTCCGGGGTATACCACTTGTCCATGTAGCTGAGAATATCCTGCCGGCTGAAGGTGCGGATGGTCTCTTCATAACCAATAATGGGCCGTCCGTAGGGGTGCCGGTTATAGCACAGGTCCATGACATCCCAACTGAGTTTTCTTTCCGGAATATCTAAGGACCGGCGGTATTCCTCCAGGACCACCTCCTTTTCCCGTTTCAGCTCTTGGGGATCAAACAGGGAATGTTGGACAGCGTCTAAGAGCACATCCACTCCCGTATCAAACCGGGACCTGGGGATTTCCACATAATATACGGTCCGGTCAAAGGAGGTATACGCGTTGATATGCCCACCGGCCGACTCGATGGCTCTGGCAATCTCCCCGGTCTTCCTGGCGGGCGTTCCTTTGAAAATCATATGTTCAATGAGGTGGGTGAGCCCTGCCTCATTTTCAGTTTCATTGGCGCTGCCGGTTTTGACCCACAGCTGTATGGATGCCACAGGTGCACTTTGATCCTGCTTCAGGATGACCGTCAGTCCGTTGTCAAGCCGGTACCTTTCCGCACCATCGGTTACCGAGGCGGCCTGGACTTGTGATGTCCATAGCGAGGGTGAGAATGCCAATGCGTTCAGCAAGATCAGGCCGAACAGGGTCCGTTTTTTCAGTATCCGCAGTTTTTTGAAGACTTTCAATGTATTAGCCCTCCCCTAACTTTTTCTAAGATATTGTATTATTTTTTTCTTGACATACCATATATGGTGTTTAAGAATGAATACCTACTAACTATTGAAGTCAACATGTCATCTGATAGTAATCACACAACACCAATCGTCAATCACTAATCGTCACAGGAGGATGTCCATGGGTGAAAAAGGGAAGATCTTGCTTACAGAGGACGGGTCGTTCGATCTCAGTGCGTATCAGTGGGACGATCACAGGTTTTCCGATTTTTTGGTCCGGGAAAATCCCATAAATACCGATCAGGCACTGGACATCAGCCGGTTTTTGCGAAAAGAGATCACCAAGCTCAAGCTGCAGACCATTACCTTCCCCATGATCGAAAATATGATCGAGGCCAAACTGCTTGAATACGGACTGACCAGGACCTCCCCTGTACGGTTAGACAAATCAATCTTTGTTCAAAATGGACTTCCCCTTTCGGAAAATGCCAGACGGGTCCTTGAGCGGCGGTATCTCAAGAAGGATGACAAGGGCCTGGTTATCGAGACCCCGGAAGAGATGTTCGGCCGGGTGGCCCGGCACATTGCGGCTGCCGAGGCCAAATACGGGGATCAGGCCCGGGTGAAGGAGATGACCGAGCGGTTTTATGCCATGATGACGGATTTCAGGTTTCTCCCCAACTCGCCGACCCTGATGAACGCCGGCCGCAGGCTGGGCCAGTTGGCGGCCTGCTTTGTCCTGCCGGTGGAAGACAGTATGGAAGGGATCTTCGAGGCCTTGAAAAACGCGGCACTCATTCACAAGTCCGGGGGCGGAACCGGATTCTCCTTCTCCCGGTTGCGACCGGCCAGAAGCAGGGTGGGCACGACCGGGGGCATCGCGTCCGGCCCGGTTTCTTTCATGAAAATATTTAATACGGCCACAGAGCAGGTCAAGCAGGGCGGTACCCGCCGGGGGGCCAACATGAGTATCCTGAGGGTGGACCATCCGGATATCATGGAGTTTATCCTGTGCAAGAAACAGAACCGGGAGTTGAATAATTTCAACATCTCGGTGGCGGTTACGGATGAATTTATGAAGGCCGTAAAGGAGGAGCGATCCTATGACCTCATCGATCCCAGGCGCCAAAAAAAGGTGGGACAGTTGAATGCCGGGGAAGTCTATCAGACCTTGGTCCGGCAGGCATGGGACAATGGGGATCCGGGTGTGGTCTTTTTGGACCTGGTGAACAAGGACAATCCCACCCCGGAGCTGGGAGAAATCGAGAGCACCAATCCGTGCGGCGAGCAGCCGTTGCTTCCCCTGGAGGCGTGTAACTTAGGGTCCATTAACCTGGACCGATTTGTGACACCGGCCAGCGAAAATGCCGGGCCATCCATCGATTATGACGGGCTGAAAGCGGTGGTGCATCTTGCAGTGCGTTTTTTAGACAATACCATCGACATGTCCAGATACCCCCTCCCGGAAATCACCGCCATGGTCCGGGGAAACCGCAAAATCGGGTTGGGGATCATGGGGTTTGCGGATATGCTTTTCCGGTTGGGCATTGCCTATGATTCGGAGGAAGCCCTTCAAAAGGCGGAAGAGGTCATGGCCTTTTTTCAGCACGAATCCCATGAGGCCTCCCGCGCCTTGGCCGAAGAGCGGGGGGTGTTTGGTAACTTTGACAAGAGCATTTTCAAGGACAGGGAGGGATGTGCTTATCGAAACGCCACCACTACCACCATCGCTCCCACCGGGACCCTGAGTATCATGGCGGATTGTTCCAGCGGTATCGAGCCCTTGTTCGCCCTCAGCTTTGTCCGGAACGTCATGGACAATGACCGGCTTCTGGCGGTCAATCCATATTTCAAGCAGGTGGCTGAGGAGAGGGGGTTTTATTCCCCTGAATTGATGGAAACCATTGCCAGGAAAGGGAGTATTCGGGACATCAAAGAGATCCCTCAGGATATCAGGGATGTCTTTGTGACCGCCCATGACATCGTCCCGGAATGGCACATTCGAATGCAGGCCGCATTCCAGAAATACACGGATAATGCGGTCTCAAAGACCGTGAACCTGCCCCGGGATGCCACGGTCGAGGATGTGCGGAAGGTCTATGATCTGGCCTATGACCTGAAATGTAAAGGGGTGACCATCTACAGGGACGGGAGCAAGGAAAATCAGGTCCTTTCATTTACAGATGGACAAGCCGCGGCCGAAGACAAGGGGTTCATGACCGCGGTCAGGGAGCGACCCGAAACATTGAACGGATTTACCACCAAGATGAGGACCGGCATGGGCGCCCTGTATGTGACCGTGACCGAGTATGAAGGCCGGCCCTTCGAGGTGTTTGCCACCATCGGCAAATCCGGACGGTCCACCACGGCCAAAACAGAGGCCATCGGCAGGCTGGTTTCTCTCGCCCTGCGCTCGGGTGTCAGGGTGGAAAAGATTACCGAACAGTTAAAGGGTATCGGCGGCGAGTATCCGGTATTTCAGAAGGACGGGCTGGTGCTCTCCATACCGGATGCCATCAGCAGGGTCCTTGAAAAGCGGTATCTCGAGGACAATCCGGCTGAAAAAAAGGGGAAGCACGAAAACAGTCTTTTGGGCGAAACCTGCCCGGAGTGCGGTCAGACCATCAGCTTTGAAGAAGGTTGCATGACCTGCCATTTCTGCGGGTTTACCAAGTGCGGTTAGAAGAGGTTTCAGGTGTCAGGTTTC
>JAWLET010000158.1:0-6295 GCA_041685955.1 Desulfobacteraceae bacterium
TTTGAATTGCGAGAGCACCTCCCCCATGGCCTTGAAGTCCCGGGGTCCGGTCCCCAGGATCTCATCCCGCATCTTTTGGCGCGCTTCTTCCGTATCATGGGTCAGATGCCGGACCATGGCGGTGAACCCTTTGGCGTCCGGAAGCATGGGGGCATCCAGATCTCCGATAGCGCCGATAATGCTTTTGGTCAATTCGGATTCATCCAGCCGGGTTTCTCCAAGAAACTCTGCCGATCGATCAAAAATTTCCAGGGTTTTGAGCAGGTTGGGATCCCGGTAGGATACAAAAGTCAGCACCCCACTGAGGCGGTCCAACAGACAAAAGGCCCCGTAGGCCCCGCCCTGGACCCGGACCTGATCCCACAGATAGGCATTGCGGAGATACCGGGTGATGGCTCTGGCGGATCCGTGAAAGCGGTATCCGTGCGCATAGAGATTAAAGCCTTTTCCCACATAATTGACCTGAGCGGGAATGGTCAGCCCTTCCACGGTTTCCCGGCTTTTGTCGGGCCATTGAGATTGGACTTTTGTCCCATCGGGCATGTTCCCTATGAGCCGGTTCAGGTCCGGCTCCATTCGATCCCATTGGGCTTGGTCTACGGTGACGTTAATGACCATGTTTTGGCGGATGAGCAGGGTTTGACGGATCTGCTCCAGGACATCCAGCACGGACGGCCAGTCCGATTCCACCCGCCGGGCCAGCTGTCTTAGAAAAAACAGGTAACTGATGCCGCTCATCTGTTCTGCGGCCCAGTGGGCCTGGGCAAACTGGGCCCGAAGCCTCAGGTTGACCACCTGGTGACCGGAGGGGACCAGTTTTTGTTCCAGTTTGGCCTTTTCCTCCAGGACCATCTGCCGGAACCGATCCTGATTCTCCAATTTGACGGTCAGAAGGATGTCCTGAAAGATACGGAGCAAGTCTTCGGTCTTGTCCACCATGGATTTGCCCCGTAAAAACAGCCAGGCCGCACTGCCCTGGGCATCTCCCAGGGCCGAGGTGAACCAATGCGGCCGGATCCCCCCGGTCTTTCGGCTGATGCGCTGGCCCAGGGTCACGAAATCCTCTTTCTGGGTGCCCATCTCCATAAGGCCCCGAGCAAAAAGCGGGACATAGGGGAGATATTGTGCAGTCAAACAGTGGAGATCGAATCCCAGATCCAGGTATACGATGCCGTTGGTGGGGAGATCATGATAGAGAACGGTCCTGTCCTTTTCCGCTTTAAGGGTTGTGGGGATGCGTTTATTGCGTTTTTCCAGGTCACTCAGTTTCAAAAAGGGAATGGTGGCCAGGGCCTCGGGTGGATCCGGGGTCTCCTGCAGTTTTCTCAGGGTATGGGTGTTGTCCATCACCTGCTGGAGTTGTGCCGGGTCCATTTTGGAGCGGATTTCGGCCAGGCGCGCCTTTTCCTCGGCCTGTTTTCTATCCTGTAAGTGGGGATCCGGCTTTAGAATCACCGTGCTGCGGTGCGGGTTTGAGAGAAACCGGTGATCAATCATCTCCTCGAAAAAGGACGGCATGGTGCTGATCCTGGATTTGAGGGACTCCAGGGGCGCTTCAAAGGCCAGGAGCGCCAGGGGATCGCCGTCATACAGCCAGGTGGTCAAAGACCTCAGCATCAACAACAGCCCCCGGGGGAACCCGCCGGAGTGGTTTTCTCTCAACCTAAACTCAATGGTGTTGAGCGCGGCTTCCACGGTGAGGGGATCGATTCCGGACTTCACCAGGGCCTTGAGGGTGTCTATCACCAGGGGTTCGATCTTGTCCAGGTTCCCTGGTTTCACCCCCTTGAGACCGGTGGAGAAATAGCTCTGTATGAGCTCGTTTTCAAGCCCTACCCCTGCAATATCCTCTCCCAGCCGCGAGTCCATAAGGGCCTTTCGGAGGGGGGATCCGGGCATGCCCAGGAGAATATAGGCCAGCACCCTGAGGGCGAAGTTTGTCTCCCTGGCCTGGGTCTCCGCCAGGACCCAGTTGATGGTGACCATGCCTTTGGCGTCACTGTCGTCGCCTGCCGAGAACGGACGGGCCATGCGTTTGGGTTGATCAAAGGGAGATTGCAGCTCTATTCGGGAATCAATATGGATGGGGTCAAAGTCCTTCAGATAGTCATTCACCCGCCTCAGTCTTTCCTCAGGGTCGTCATCCCCATAGAAGAAGATCCGGGCGTTGGCGGGGTGATAATATCTCTGGTGAAATTGGCGGAACCTCTCATAGGTGAGTTCCGGTATCCTTTGGGGATCTCCCCCGGAATCATGACCATAGGCGGTGTTCGGAAACAGGGATTGAAGGGAGTACTCAGAAAGCAGGTTGTCGGGAGAGGAATAGGCCCCCTTCATTTCATTGAAGACCACTCCCTTGTAGGAAAGGGGGGCATCCGGTTTGTCCAGTTCATAGTGCCATCCCTCCTGCTGGAAGATATGAGGGGATATGCGGGGGTGGAAGACCGCATCGAGATAAACGTCCAAGAGGTTGTAGAAGTCCTGGACGTTCTGACTGGCCACCGGGTAGCAGGTCTTGTCCGGAAAGGTGAAGGCGTTTAAAAAGGTCTGGAGCGAGCCCTTTAAGAGCTCCACAAAGGGTTCTTTCACCGGGTATTTCCGGGAGCCGCACAAAACCGAGTGTTCCAGGATATGGGCCACCCCCGTGGAGTCCGACGGGGGGGTCCTGAAGGTGATGCCGAATACCTTGTTTTCATCATCCGTGGAAAGGGAGAGGACCTGGGCCCCGGTCTTCTGGTGCCGGTACTCCCGGGCCGTGGCTTTGAGTTCCTTTATTTCTTTTTGGTAAAGACAATCAAAATCTGTGTGCATAGGGTCGGTCCCGGGTCACGGGACAATCGCCTCCTTTGCTTTTTCTTTTTGTCTTTTAAAAATCTGGATGCAGCAGAACATCAGGAATGCAGCGCATCCCAGGTAGTTGGTCATGTCATCCGCCCATATGAGCGCGATGGACGCGGCGCCGAAACCAATGGTTTCGATCCAGCTGAGCCGGGCCATGAAATAGCGTTCCAGACAGACCACGAAGCCCGTAATGGATAGAACACTGAAAATAACGGTCTGAATCACTTCCCAGGTGGGGCCGTTACCCAAAAGGGGGTGATAGGCCATGATCACGGGAATGATGTACAGCCCTTTGGCCAGCTTCCAGGACGTAAAGGCGGTGCGCATGGGACTGGATCCGGCGATCCCGGATGCGGCAAAGGATTCCAGGGCCACCGGCGGCGTGATATTGGCGTCCTGGCTGTACCAGAATACGATCATATGGGCGGTGAGGAGGGGCAGCCCCAGGTCCATGAGACCCGGACCGGCCAGGATGACCAGGACGATGTAAGACGCGGTCACCGGAAGTCCCATCCCCAGGAATAAGGAAGTCACGGCCACCAGCCCCAGGGCCAGAAGCGGAATCCCCTGGGAAAGGGAGACCACCAGGGAAGAAAACCTGAGCCCGGTCCCGGTCAGGTTGACCACCCCCACGATGATCCCGGCTGCGGCACAGGCCACGGCTACCACCACGGCGTTGCGCGCCCCCTGCTCCAGGGTTTTGAGCAAGGTATACAGTGAAATTCGAGATTCTTTTCTGAGCATGCCCGTGAAGTAGACGGCCAGAATGGCGATAAATCCAGCCATCATGGGGCTGTAATTCATGAGGAGGACCGTGATCAGGATTCCCACCGGAATAATAAAGTGAATTCCCTGTTTGAGGGTCTCCAACAGTTTGGGCAGCGCTTCTTTGGGCAGGCCCCAGATCCCTTCCTTCTGGGCCTCCACATGCACGAACAGGATCACGGAAAAGAAGTAGAGCACCGCGGGGATAAAGGCGATTTTGATGATTTCGATATAGGGTGTCTGGGTGAACTCCGCCATGAGAAAGGCGCCTGCCCCCATGATGGGGGGCATGAGCTGTCCCCCGGTGGAGGCCGAGGCCTCCACCGCAGCAGCCACATTAGACTTATATCCGGTCTTTTTCATCATGGGGATGGTAAAGGAGCCGGTGGCCACCACATTGGCCACAGCACTTCCGGCCACTGATCCCATGAACCCGCTGGCTACCACCGCGGTCTTGGCGGGTCCCCCGGAGAAGCGACCGGTAATGGAGTAGGACAGGTTGATGAAAAAATTTCCCGCTCCGGTCTTGTCCAGAAAGGCCCCGAACAGGATGAAGATGAATACAAAGGTGGCTGCAACCGCAGTGGGCAGGCCGAAGATTCCCTCTGTGGTCAGGGAGAGCGTGGTGGCCATCCGTTCGATGGAATACCCTTTGTGCATAACCAGTTCAGGCATGTAGGGTCCGAAATATCCGAAAAGGAGAAAGAAAGCCACGATGCAGGTAAGGTTCAGGCCGATGACCCGCCGGGTGGATTCCATGACCAGGAGCACCAGGACAATTCCCATGGTGATATCCCAGTTGCTCCAGTCTCCCTGACGGGCAAAGATGCCGTCCAGGTCGATGAAAATGTACGCGCCCACAATTACACTAACCAGAACCAGGAGAATGTCTACGCACAGGGCCGGGGTAAGCCGGTCCCGCCGGGCCCCCTTGTACAGGGGCCGGGTCAGAAAGGCCAGAACCAGGATGGCGGATAAAAAGATGGACCGCTGCCGCATGGCGGTCATGGCCACCACGCCGGCGGTGTAGAGTTCGAACAGGCTTAGGGTTATGCCCACAACGGCCACCACTTTCCAGATGGCTTTTTCGGTGAGGGAAGAAGAGGGGGTTGCTTCCGTGTCTTTTGTCATGATGATCTCCCCGATATGGATGTTTCACGCAAAGTCGCCAAGCTCACAAAGAAAGATTACGGAAAACGCTATGTTTAACCCGTTGCGTCTTTGTATAAGGCATACCCTATGTTTGACCCAAACCGCTTCTTGAACCAGATGATGTGTCCGGGGTAGTGGGATGGGGGAACAACGTGCGATACACTTTGTACAGGCGGCTCACCGGTCGGGCCGAGAAGCGGACCGCTTGGTGGGCTACCCGTTCTGAGAGATTTGTCTGGATACCCCGCCATATGACCGTGTGGGCCACCCCGGGGCTCCCCACCCGGAGGACAAAATCGCCTGTGGGCATATGCATGTTCTCAATCACCTCATAGGGCCCGCTCCGAACCATCCGGCCCACCCCGGGCATGCGGCCCATGCCGGCCCCGAATTTCAAATACCGCTCTTCCTCAATATAGATACGCCCCGCTTTATCCAGGGTGTGTACTTCCCAGATCGGGGCGTTTTCCACTGAATGGTAGTAGTGAAGCGTAAAGCGCTCCCCGGGCTCAAGGGGCAGCACCACCAGGGGCGCTGCTTGATGGACCCGGGTGATGTGCAATTCCAGGCCGCCGGGCACATACCCGGCGACCAGGAGCAGCACGCCGATCAGGGCGGCTCCTGCAAAGGCAGCAAGCCGAGCTGATCTGTTCATCAAGGGGCGTCCCTTTAAGGGATCAGCCTGTCCGGTACCTTTATGCCTTTTTCTTTGAGGTACTTGACAGTGCCCGGATGAAGCGGAATGGGTGAGAATTTCGCTGCATTCTCGGCAGTGGTATAGGCGGCCGAGGGATGAATTTTGCAGAGCATATCGTTGTGGGCATAGAGCGCCTTGACCAGTTCATATACCAGATCTGTATCCAAGGATTTCTGGCAGATGATCACATTCCATACGCCTACGGTGGGAACCGGTTCATCCACCCCTTTGTAAATGCCGCCGGACAGCTCCACAGCGGAATAGGTTTCTTTGAATTCCAGGATTTTCTCGGTCTGCTCAGAGGTAAACGGGAGAATCCGGATGTCATGGGTGGTGGCCAGGTCCATGATGGAACTGGTGCCGGGTCCCACACACCAGCTCCCCAGTTTAATGTTCCCGTCCCTGAGGGCGTTGGCGTTTTCCGTAAAAGAGAGGCGGGCATCCTTGTACGAGTCCAGGGGGATATCCAGGGCCTTGAACACGGCCTCGGTCATGAAATTGGTGCCGCTTCCCGGGCTTCCGGTGCTGATGGTCTTGCCCTTGACCTGCTCCACATTGGTAATGCCGCTGTCTTTCAGGGTGACCAGTTGAAGGAGATTCGGATACATAATGGCCATGCTCAGGATGTTTTGCTTGTCCCCTTCGAACTTGTCGGTGCCATGATACGCGGCAAGGGCCACATCACCCATGACCTCTCCAATAACGGTTTCTCCCTGGTCCGCCAGTTTGACATTTTCCACGCTGGCGCCCGTGACCTCGGCTACGGCCCTGACGTTGGGCACATGTTTGGTCCAGATTTCAGCCACCCCTCCGCCATAGGGATAGTAGACGCCGCCGGTT
>JAWLET010000159.1:0-6291 GCA_041685955.1 Desulfobacteraceae bacterium
AAAATCAGACTTTCCGTAAACAACACTCCTGTTGAAATCGACTATTTTATCCAAAATTTCCTTGATCATACGATCACCGGAATGGTCTCCTCTCTGGAAGGCGTGATGGATATCAGAGAAGTAGAAGTATCCATTGAGGGAATCCAGACCACGATTTTGCTAAATGGCAGCTCTCTTCACATCAATGACTTTGTCAACGATCTGTTTCGCAATACGCTTTTGGGAATGGTTTCTACCCTCAAAGGCGTTCCTGAGATCAAACAGCTGACAGTGGACGTTCAACGGTGATCATGCTTCGACGACCCGGGGTGAAGTCTCTTCCCCGCACCGAATGTCAAATAGGTAGAAACCCGTCCCTGGGCCATTCTGTTACCGCGGCCCCGGAATGCTTTACCCGGCCAGGGCCGCGTTGGATATGCACCACTTGCGCCAGCCCGCCGTTACAGTAGCCGGTAGGGGGCCGATCTCTTGGCCCATTCGCTTTCCGGGTAATCGGCCTGAAGCCTCTCGTAGGCCTTTTTGAGCGGATCGCCCTTATGGCTGCTCTTGTAGTTGGATACCGCACTAAAATAGACGGCTTGAGGTGCAGCATGGCTCTCGGGGTGTTTTTGAACCGTTTCATCCAGCACAGTACGGGCACGGTCGAGGTCCCCGATCTCCAAAAAGCATTTTCCAACCCCCAGCTGAACAGCCGGAATCAGCTCCTCGGGCGGCAAAAACCCGATGATTCGATGGTGCGTCTTTCTGTTCCTATCCAAAAAAAGCAAATTGGGTGTCCATTTGATCACAAACTCTTCTGCCAGAGGGCTGTCAAATGGTATACGAACCGGAATAACCTGATTGTGTATCTGGTCAACCACTTCTTCGTTGGGATACGTAACTGCATCCATCTGCTTGCAGCCGATTCATCCCGGGTTGAAAAAATCCACAAATACCGGCATATCCTGGGCCTGCGCCAAACCCAATGCCTGATCCAAATCCTCTTTCCAAGCAACAGTAGCCATGAAATCATCTCCTTTTCAAAAATCCCTGTTTTCCGATGATCCGCCAACGTCCGGGGATACGGTCTGCGGCATTACTTCTCCAGCTTCTTGAACATCTCTTCCACTTCTTTTGCACCCGCTTGATAATAGCCTTCTTCATCCGGTGCCAGTTCCCGCAGGATCCTTAAAAATTCACCCACGTGTTCCCGCTCCTCATTGGCCACGTCCACGAGTACGGCCTTGGCCTTTTCATTGTCCGTGGATTCCGCAAGCTGCATATAGAGCTGAATCGCTTCATATTCCGCAGCAACACTGTAACGGATGGCTCGTATCAACTCTTCATGGGTCAGCTTCCTGTCCAGCGCCAATCCAGCAAATGGATGTCCGAATTCGGGCATGATGTCCTCCTTTCCTATTGACGTTCGTATTATGGACAAGACTGATAGACGGTTTGCCGGTCCTCAGCCTTTCCTGGCCTGAAAAACTGTGTTCTTAGAACAAGACCCGGAATACCTGATCCATCCGGGTCAAGGCCTGGTGAATGGCTTTTTGATCCTGTTTATGCAGTCCCTGGTGTCGATGAAAATCCTTCAACCGGTTCAGTCTCGTTTGGAGATCGTCGAAGGCGCCTCTCACATCCAAGTCATTGTTCATGTGATTCTCAAAATCCCGTATCAAATCACCGGCCGGGTCCCCGGGGGTAGCGGGTCGTTGGCCCTCAGGGGACGGGGTGTTGCATAACTCCTGAATGCCGTTTTTGATATGGTTCAATCGTGCTACGCTCTTTTGCAGTCGGTGGAAGGTGAAGTTTATCTTTTTCCGATAATGGCCGTCTATTAAATAAAAACGAATATCCTGAGTGGTATAGCCCCTCTCCGTGATGTCCTTTAGATAGAGGATGTTCCCCTTGCTTTTGGACATTTTCTGTCCTCCCACCAGGACATGCTCTCCATGGAGCCAATAAGGAGCCAGGAGTCCTTGCGAGAGAGATTCCATGACAGCGATCGTGTAATCATGGTGCCGGTATAAATTGTCCACTCCGCCACAGGCAATGTCAATATGCCATCCCAGATGTTTACGGATGATAGCCGGATCCTGAATGTTCCAAGCCGGTCTTCCCA
The DNA here is from genome assembly GCA_041685955.1 of Desulfobacteraceae bacterium. GTDB lineage: Bacteria > Desulfobacterota > DSM-4660 > Desulfatiglandales > Desulfatiglandaceae > JAIPDZ01. Next base: position 2,105 of record JAWLET010000159.1, read on the forward strand.
TTCCCAAAGGGGTGTCCCAATAGATGCTGCCGTCCCGGTTGGGACGATAGCCGTGCCATAGAATAAAATCCCCGAGGTTCCATCGCTGCCCCGGATAGGTGTCTTTTCGGAATCGACGCCTTTTTTTGGGCCACCGACGCATATCCAAATTGAAAAGTTTGCCGAATCCCTTAAATTTCAGGGGATCAAAAAATACGTCCTTTTCATGCCAGTATGCATACCCCTTTTGGATTAATTTTTGGATCAGTTTTACCGCTTCATCCACATGGGTGGTGGACCGGGGAATTTCCCGGGGGAGTTTGATCTCAAGGAGGCCGGCTTCTTTTCGAAACAGGTCCGCAACCGGCTGGGTCAGCTCGGTTAAAGAGACCTTCTTTTGGTTGGCCTCTGCTACAGCCTTGTCTTCTATGTCCGTGAAGTTGATGATGCGTTGTACCCTGTATCCCTTATATTCAAGGTATCGGTGGAGGAGGTCCTCGAAGAGGAAGGTGGCATAATTGCCCACATGGGGCCTCCTGTAAACCGAAGGCCCGCAGGTAAACAGCTTCACTCTTTGCGGTTCTCTGCTCTTGAAGGCTTCTTTTTTATGGGTAAGGGTATTGGTTAAATAAAGGTTCATACACCACCTTCCTAAGCCGGACAAGCCGGAACCAAAAGTGTTCAGGTGTCAGTGTTCAGGTGTCAGAATTGGAGTTCCCTGATACCTGACACCAGAAACCTAATACCTTATTGTAATGAATCAAATGGCTTAACTTCAAAAAAACATTTTCGCTTCTTGCATAGAAGTTGTGATCAAAGACTCTAAGGATGCATTCCAGGACCGCGGCATGGACGGGACTGAAGCTTACTGCAAAAAGCCTTGAATGATTCTATTAACGGCATCGTCATAGTGTAATCCCAGGCTCATGAGTTTTATGAGTTGGTCGTTGGCGATTTTGCCGATGGAAGCCTCATGGGTGAGTTCTGCATCCGGATGTTTGGCCTTCAAGGCCGGCATGGTTTGATTGGTCCCATTATCCATAATAATGGCATCACATTCGATGTGACCGAAGCACTTGGCCATAGCAGTCAACTGAATATAGAAATCCTGATTGGAATCCCCCCTGATGACCGATCTGGAAACCAGATTGGCACGGCTGTCTTCTCCTTTTAAGATCAGTTCATTTCTGGATTCGGCGTTTTGGGTCCCATCGGTCATGACCTTTTCAGAAACCAGCAGGCTGCTTCCGGGTCCCAGTTCCGCTTCATTGACCCGTTTGGCCTCATCCACACCGCCGATCTGGGTCAATTCCATTTCCGCATGGGCATTTTCTTCCATGAATATTTTGGTGGTGGGGTTTAACGTCCTTTTTCCCTCTCCTTCGCCGATCGCCAGGTGCTTTTCCACATATGTGATTTTGGCGTTCTTGCCGATCCTAAATTCGTGTATGCCCGAATGCCCCTCGGATTTACTGGAGCCGCAATGAATACCGCATCCGGCAACGATGGTCACATCCGCGTCTTCTCCTATGATAAAGGTATTGTAGACCACGTCATGAAGTCCGGCCTGGCTCAAAATAACCGGAATATGGACTGATTCATTTCGGGTCCCGGGTTTGATGGTGATAATGATTCCGTTTCCCGCCTCGTTGGTTTCAATATCGATGTTGGCGGACACCTCCCGGCCCATCAATTCACCGTTTTTTCGAATATTGTATGCCCCTTTAGGAATGTCCTCGAGATCGGCAACACCCTTTAGCAACTCCTTATCGATAGCATTCAACATCGGCGACTCCTTCGCAGGTATCATTAAACGTGCATATGCTTAAATCCCTCAGCATGGGAAGCGCCCCTTCCAGGTCTCCGGAATAAGCGATTGCACCGCTTCTCAACAGGATAAGCTGATCGGCCGCTTCCAAGAAGGTCCTATTGTGGCTGACCACAATCGTAGTAGTCCCGTACTGGTCTTTTTCCTTTTTCAACAGCTCCACCATGGGATCGATGGTCCAAAGATCGATCCCGGTATCCGGCTCGTCATAAATGGCCAGCTCGGGGTTGGTGGCGATGACCGTGGCCAGTTCGATTTTTTTGATTTCCCCGCCGGAAAGCTTGGCATCCACGGGTTTATCCAAAAAATCCATGGAACAGATCCCCACCCGGGCAATGGTCTCCACCAGTTTGTCTTCGTCATCTGTTCCGAGAGAGATGGACAATAGATCCCGAAAGGTGATTCCCTTGAATCTGGCCGAATGCTGAAACGCGTATGCAATGCCGGCCTTGGCCCTTGCGGAAATGGACCAATTTGAAATATCCTCCCCTTCAAACAGGACAGATCCAGAAGTTTGCGCATTGATTCCCATGATGATTTTGGCCAGGGTGGTCTTTCCGCTGCCGTTGGGTCCGGTAATGGCATACAGTTTTCCGGTTTCAAATGTATGGCTGAGATGGTCGATGATGGTTGTCGGTGGTGCCACGTCTGTGCCCGGTGCCTTAAAGGTGATGTCTTTCAATTCCAGCATAAGACGTCCTTTCATTATGGGTGAAGTCTTTTAAACCCGGTTGCTCGGCTCCATATTTTCAGGGGCAGCCCTGAATGACAATACATGGTATCCTGTATATTGATCTTTTGTTTACCCCATCGGAGACCGGTTTCCTCCCGGTCTCTACCGTCATAGAGCGCTACAAATGGGGTGTATACCCTATTGTTTTTCAAAAACGCTTGGATTATAGAGTGCATAATTGTTTTCGAAATGTTTCTCGGCGATTCTTTGGGAGGAGAGCCCATATGGCAAGTGGATTGACCCGCATCATACTCTATGTGTTGTTTGTAACTCTTCCGGTTTGGATGGTGACCGGATTGGGAGGAGGGGGAGCAGGTATTCTCATCGATATCGGCAGAAACTGCGCCCTGATAGGCTTTATGATCCTCATGTTTCAATTCCTGCTGGCCGCACGGATCAAGTGGATCGAACGGGCGTTTGGGCTGGATATCCTTATTCGATATCACAAACATATGGCTCTGACCGCCGGATGCTTGTTAATCGTCCACCCCTTTCTTTTGGCGTGGGGATCCAATAATTGGCAACTTCTCATCGGCCTTCGTTTGCCCTGGCCTGTCTGGGTCGGAAAAGGCGTGCTGATATTGGTGGTCGTCAATGTTCTCCTCAGTCTTTATCAGGGAAAGATCGGTTTGAGTTTTGAGAAATGGCGCATGGGACACGATCTTCTGGCACCCCTTATACTCCTCTTCATATTTATTCATTCCTGGTTCATCGGTGATGATCTGGAAATGGTTTCCATGCAGATCCTGTGGGCGGTTGTAGGCGTTTTAGCGGCAGTACTATTCGTTTATCACCGCTTGATCAGGCCTAAACGTCTGAAACGTCACCCCTATCAAGTGAAGGAGGTCCAACAAGAGACTGAAAATGTTTGGACCGTGAAACTGGTTCCCCCCACCGGTCAGGTCATCGGAGACTATCTGCCAGGTCAGTTTCATTTTCTGACCTTTTTCCGGAACCCGTCCCTTCCGGTGGAAGAGCACCACTGGACCATTTCCTCCAGCCCTGCCCAAAAGGACTTTATCGGTTCGACCATCAAGGCGTCGGGTGATTTCACCGCCACCATGGGACAAACCCAGCCGGGTGATACGGCGGCGGTGCACGGGCCCTTTGGCCGATTTTCTTATGTGCTGCATCCCGAAGAACGTGACCTTGTATTCCTGGTCGGGGGAATTGGCATTACCCCCATTATGGCCATGCTCCGGTACATGCGGGACACTCAAGACGACCGGTCCGTGGTGCTGTTGTACGCCAACAAAACACAAGACCAGATCGTCTTCCGGGAAGAGTTGGACCAGATAGCGGATGGGGATCGGCCCGACCTTGAGGTGGTCCACGTCTTGAGCCGTCCCAACGAAACCTGGACCGGTGAAACCGGATACATGGACGGGGACATGGTTCAAAAGTATTGCGGTAACCTGGATAACAAGACCTTTTATATTTGCGGACCTCCCAAAATGGCCGAAAGCCTTATTGCCGCTCTTCGCCAGAGGGGGGTCGAACAAAAGCGGATTCGGCAGGAAATCTTTTCATTTTTGGATTGAGGGAGATCATGCGAAAGACCACTTTGCATCGAACAACCGGAACCGTGGTGGCGGGTTTGGTTATTATTGTGATTACGCTGGGAGTAATAAGGAACACCGTCGTTTC
>JAWLET010000160.1:0-6237 GCA_041685955.1 Desulfobacteraceae bacterium
CGCACCTTTTCCACAAACGCCTTGACCGTGGACGCCACCTCCAGGGCATTTTGATCCGCCACCCGGAACACCTGGATCACGGCGGCCGGTTTTCCCTGAAACCTGGCCGAGATGTCCAGTTCCTGAAACCCCTCTTTGAGTTCGGCGATCTGCCCCAGGGTGACCTTGGCGCCGTCGGGCCGGGTGATCACCGGGACATCGTAATAGTCCCCGGCATAATACCGGCGGCCCTTGGCCCGGATGAGGATATCCCCCCCGGGGGTCTTTACGGTCCCTGCCGGAAGGTCCAGGCTGGTCTCCCTCACCGCCTGGGCTACCTGTCCCAGGGTGAGACCGTAACGTTTCAAGGTGTCTTCGGAAATCTCGATGTGGATTTCGGCCTCACGGATGCCGAACAGTTCGGCATAGGTGATGCCGGGCAGATTGGTGATGTCGTCTTTGAAGTCTTCGGCCAGCCGTTTCAGGGTGGATTCCGCGACATCTCCGTACAGGGCCGCACTGATGACCTGGGTTCGCCGGGTCATTTCTCTGACCACCGGTTTTTCCGCCTCCTCCGGAAAGGTCCTGATCCGGTCCACCTCGGCCTTGACTTCGTCCAAAAGGGTCTGAAGGTTCCATCCCTTCATGACCTCGATGATGATGGTCCCGGACCCTTCCCGGGCCGTGGAATCAATCCGCTTGATCCCGGCCAGGCCCGCCACACTTTCTTCGATCTGCTGGACCATGGCCTCTTCCACTTCAGCCGGAGAGGCGCCCGGATATTCCACGGTGATGGAAATCCGGTCCAGGGTATATTCTGGAAAGACCTCCAGTTTCATGGTCAGGCCGGTGAAAATACCGGCCGCAAGAAGGAAAATCATCAGAAGGTTGGCGGCAACATGGTTTCCCGCAAACCAGGCCACAATGCCCCTCATGAGCGATTCTCCTCTTGACCGGACAGGGTCCTGACGGTCATGCCGTCCGTCACGGCCTGCAGGTGGGAAATTACCACCCGGTCCCCGTCCTTAAGACCGGATCGGATGACCACCCGGTCCCCTTGTTTGCGGGCCACCTCCACATCACGGAACCCGAGTTGTTGGTCTCCTTCCACCACCCAGACCACATTGCTTGCCCGCAGGCTGGAGCGGGGGATGACCGCTGCATGAGGCAGAGTCTCTCCCCGAATGGACACGGTGACAAAAAGCCCCGGGGTCAGGGGCGGCCTTTTGGCGTAGGGATGATCCACCCGCACCACCACCCGGATCATGCGGGTGCGTTGATCCAGCTTTCCCTCGGCCCGTACCACCTTTCCTTTAAAGGAGAGCCGCTTTCCTGCAACCGCGGCCGTTACCACGACCGGGGACCCGGTTCCATTATCAGAGGTAAATCCGGGGACCTCAAACCACTGCAGATCTTTGTCCTCCAGCGGAACCACCACCTCGGCTGCATCCGTGGAATACAAAGAGGCTACGGTTTGACCGGGCTTCACATACTGGCCCACATCCACAGTCTCCTCACTGACCCGGCCGTCAAACGGGGCCTTGAGCGTGGTTCGGCGCAGGTCCAGGGCGGCCTTTTTGAGGTTGGCCCGGTCCGCGGCCAGTCTGGCCTTTGCAGCCGCAAGCTGAGGCCCTTTGATGACCAGCGCGGGTGGTTTTTCCCGGGGTTTGTCTTCATGGAGGAGATACCATTCCTCCTCTGCCGCGGCCGCCTCTTCCTGTGTCATGCTGACCGTGCTTTCGGCGTCCTTGACCTGGGCCTCTGCCAGGGTAAGGGCCAGCTCATAATCCACCGGATCGATGCGGATCAGGGTATCGCCCTTTTTGAAGGTCCCCCCGTTGATCAGGGTGGGGGAGACATAGATGAGTTTACCGCCCACTTGGGGGACCAGATCGATTTCCTGAACCGGGTTTACGGTTCCCTCGCCACTGACATGAATGGTCTGGGGCCCGGTATGAATCCTCTGGACGCGAACGATGGGCGCAGGGACAGCGGGTTGTTGTTTTTTGATTTGGGGCTTGCTCTCGGTCAATTTGACCATGCCCATGGCGCCCAGACCGATCAGGACGATGACCAGGGTGATGTGCAGGATTCGCTTTCTTGTCTTACCCATGATTAGGTTGCTCCCCATTGGTTTTGTCAGGCGGTGAGGGCGCTCCCCATCCGCCGCCCAGGGCCCGGTGAAGGGTGACCCGGTTGGTCAGAATGGCCATGTCCACCAGTACCAGATCCGCTTCAGCCCCGAACCGGGTGATTTGGGCGCTCAGCACGGTAAGGTAATCCACCAGACCCCGGTTATACCGGCTCTCAGCCAGCTTCTGGGCGGAACGGGCCTCCTTTAAAAAATTAAGCACCCGTTTGCGACGCGCCAGTTGCTCTTTTCGGGTAAGAAGGGCCCCTTCCACTTCCGAGAAGGCCTTGAGTACGGTCTTGGCATATTCCGCCACCCCCTGCCTGTACCTGGCCTCGGCCGCGCGTTGCCCCGCCTTGAGCCGGCCGGCGTCAAAGATGGGCTGAGTGAGCCCCATGGCCAGGCTCCATAACTCGCTTTTGGGATCAAAAAGCTGGCTCAATTCGGTGCTGGAGTAGCCGAAACTTCCGGTGAGCGAAATGCTGGGGAATCGGCTGGCCTTGGCCACCCCCACCTGGGCATTGAGCGATTTCAGTTGGGCTTCGGCCGCCCGCAGGTCAGGACGGCGCAGGAGGAGCTCGGAGGGAATTCCGGGCGGTACCGGCGCCAGGGGTTTATAGTAATCCTCGGGCTGGGGAAGGGGCTGAGCGGTTTTGGGGTACTCGCCGGTCAACACGGCCAGGTTTTGCTGGGCCACGCCCAGTTCCTGGCGCAACGACGGCAACTCGGACTGGGCCCGGGCCAGGGTGCGCCGGGCCTGCCTCACATCCAAAACCGGAGAAAGCCCCCGTTCATAGCGGGCCTCCACCAGGCGGGCGCTTCTTTGGTAATTGCGGATGCTTTGTTCACTGATCTGGATTCGACGTTCCAGGGCCTCGATCTGAAGATGCAAAGAGACGGCTTCGGCAATGACGGATTGGGACAGGGCCAGCCGGTTCTCTTCGGCCTGAAGGAGTTGGGCCCGGGAGGCCTCCTCGGCCCGGGCCAGCTTGCCCCAGAGATCCAGCTCAAAGGAGGCGGGCAAAGAAAGACTGTAACTGGAGGTGGCCCCCCCCAGGGAGAGATTGGAGCCGGGCACATAATTGGTTTCGGAGCGCTGTTCCCGCGCCCCCTGGCCTTGAAACCCTAAAGAAGGAAACCGATCCGCCCGGGTTTGAATCACCCGGGCCTCCATTTCCTGGATCACTGCAGCGGCCTGTTGTATGTCTAAGTTGCGGTTGAGCACCCGGGTCACGAGTTGATTGATTTGGGGGTTGTTGAAGTTTTCCCACCATCGATCTTCAGGCGCCGGCAGCGGTTCTCTCCGAGTGTCGCTGGCGTAGGACTGGTACGATGCCGGCATTTTGGCCTCGGGTTGGGGCCGCTCAAAATCAGGGCCCAGCTGGATGCAGCCGGTTAACAGGCCTGTTAGGACCGGCGCCACCAGGGCTTTTATGGCTCCCTGCATCATGTGGTTTGTCCTCATTTCAGTCCCTCGAGTCCGCTGATGGAAAAACCGGCGATGTGCTCGGATAAGCGTTTTCGGAGGGCGTCGTCATATTCGCATCCCAACAGCCGCGTCACGGCTACCCGACCGAAGCTGAAATAAAGGACCATGGCGAAAATCCCCATGGCTCCCAGCATCAATTCCCTTTCATCAAGGCCTTCCGGGGCCAGGGGTCTCAGCATATCGGTGAGTTCCCTGAAAAAGGGTCTCATGATTTGTTCCGCCAGCATTTCCAGGGCCGCGGTGGGCTGGGCCATTTCACGGGCCATGAGCTGATGGTGGCGTCTGCGTTCCTCCTCAGACAGGGGTCCCTTTAAAAATGCCAGGCTCAGGGACTGGATGATGTGGCTCAGCGAAAGGGGTTCCGGCCCCTTGAGGGCTTGACGGAAGTCGTCATGAATCCGCCTTGCCCGGGGGACCCATCGGGCCTGGAACACCTCCACATAAAGGTTTTCCTTATTGCCGAAATAATAATTTACCGAGGCCAGATTGCAGCCCGCGGCCCTGGTAATCTCCCGGACACTGACCCCTTCAAATCCCTTCTGGGCAAAAAGGACTTCCGCCTGGTCCAGCAGCCTCTCCTTGGATTCACCCCGCACGCCCTTTTCTCTCATACAGTGCCTCCTGTTAATACAAACATATGTATAAAACAGTTGTTTGAATGTCAATGGTTTTTTCTATCCTTTCTTGACCCCCCATGGCCAACCTGATACATGAAAGGGTCGAGGTTCAAAGGTTTTCCGCTCCAACAACAAGGATGTTTGATAAGATTCAGAGGTTCAAAAGAATTATGCCCTCAATAATGCCCCCCTCAGTCCGGATTCAGGGTTTCCCGCCCTCACAGCTGTTTCAGATGAGGCGTCTCAAAAAGATGATTGTATTGACGGCAGTTCTTATGGCTGTCTCTATCCCGTTTACCATCCAGGCTGCCGGACCTGGTGCTGTGGATGCCATCAAAGTGGGTATCTTCCTCCCCGAGACCGGAAAGCTGGCTCAGGTGGGTGAAATGGAAAAAAACGCATTTCAGATGGCTGCGGACAGGATTAACGGCTCCGGGGGGATCAGGGGACAAAAGCTGGCCCTGGTTATTGAAAACAGTGCCGGTCCCTATGAGCGGGGTGCATCAGCCATGAAACGCCTTATCTCAGCGCACGGCGTGGTGGCGGTTACAGGCGGATGCGCCAGTACCACCACCTACCATGCTGCGGCCGTGGCCCAGGAACTGAAGACCCCGTTTCTGATCAGTACGGCCTCGGCAGACAAACTGACCACCCAGGGATGGTCCTACATCTTCAGATTGACCCCCCCGGCAAGCGAGTATATGACCCCGCTGAAATCATTTTTTAAACAGATAGGCGGGGTCCGGACCGCGGCCGTGGTATTTGAAAACGGGCCTTTCGGCCGTTTCGGGCGCCAGCGGTTTGAGAACTTCCGCCGAAGCGCAGGTCTCAAGCTGGTCAGGCAGGACCGTTTTGAGGAGGGCGCCCATGACTTCCGGGAGATCCTCACCAAGGTCCAGGCGAGTCAGCCCGACCTGGTCTACATGATCGCATCCGAGACCGCGGCGCCGGCATTTTTGCTGAGAAGTGCCAGAGCAATCGAACTGACCCCCAGGCTCTTTTTCGGTCACGGCCAAGGGTTTATCCATCCCAATTTTCCCCAATACGCGGGAGGGGCGGCAGAAGGGGTGTTTTCCAGCACCTTGTGGATCCCATCCGTGCCCTATGCAGGGGCTGAAGAATTTGCGGCCCGCTATGAGGAACGATACGGGGCTGTTCCGGATTACCACGGGGCCCAGGCCTATGCGGCCCTGTCTGTCATGGCGGACGCCCTCAAAAGGGCTGAATCCATGACCCCTTCCGCGGTCAGGGATGCCCTGGCACGCACCCAAATGAAGACCGTGTTCGGCCCCGTACAATTTGCGGATTATGGGGACAAAACCCGGCAGAACCATCGCCCCATGCTGGTGGTTGAGTGGATAAAGGGAAGACTGGAGACCATCTGGCCCGGCGGGTCCGCCTCGGCCACATATCGTATTTCATTGCCGTGAAAGACACCCATTTCGGGTCACCGCTCAACGCCTCCACAAACGGTAGGCCTGGCACCCGAACCATTGCACCCGTGGACGAATAGAAAAAATGACAGAAACAAATTTTCCCCTTGACACGCATAATTATTTATTGCTAATTCTTTTCAGTGTGCAATAGATTAGGAGGATTGTTCACCTTTACTCAGCATTTTTTAGAAAGGGAGGTTAAGTATGAAACGGTCATTTGCGCTTTCGGTCCTGTTTATGTTCGTGTTCGCGGGGGTGTCATTTGCAGGTGCGGCCCCGGACAAAATTGTAATCGGTCATCCTGCCTGCCTTTCAGGTAAATATGCCAAGGCCGGCGAACAGGCTGTGGGCGGTATTAAGGCCTGTGTGGACTGGGTCAATAATGTAAATGGTGGTGTGGAGATCGGGGGCAAAAAGGTGCCCCTGGAATATAAATTTTATGATTGTGAGTCCAAAAAAGAGGCGGTCACCAGTCTGATTGGAAGACTGATCACCGTGGATAAGGTGGATGTGGTGTTTGCCCCTTACAGCTCCGGCTTGACCCTTCGAGGGGCGCCGGTGGCCGAAAGCCATCAGATGCTGTAC
>JAWLET010000161.1:0-6230 GCA_041685955.1 Desulfobacteraceae bacterium
AATCTGCAGTTAAGCGCGGTGGGATCCTTAAGTGCCTTTTAGTAGCCTCTGGCACATCGAGTGAGGATTTTTAGCGGCAGCCAAAAGGGCAATCGATGGGGTGCACTCCAATTATGATGCATTCGGCAAAGATGTTGTGAGGGTGAAAAAGAGGAGAACATGATGGGTGATTCGGATTCCAGATCCAAATCCGTTCTTAGTTTGGATTCCAGGGTGGTCGTCATCACAGGAGGTTCAAAGGGGATCGGTCGTACAGTGGCCCACGCGTTTGCAGCGGAAAACGCAAGAATTGTGCTTATCCATTACGATCCGGACGACTCGGCATGCCATGAGACACTGAAGTCTTTGATTGAAAAAGGTGTTGAGGCTGAGGCCCACAGAGTGGATGTATCATCATTCAAAGACGTGAATACCCTGTTTGAGAATATCCTTTCAAGGTTCGAAAAAATCGACGTCTTAGTCAATAATGCCGGCATTACACGCGACACGCTTCTGATGCGCATGAACGAACAAGACTGGGATGCCGTGCTGGCCGTCAATCTCAAAAGCGTGTTCAACTGCACCCAGGCGGTCATCCGGGACATGATCAAGCAAAGAGGAGGGCGGATCGTGAATATCGCTTCAGTGGTGGGTCAGACCGGGAATGCCGGTCAGGCCAATTATGCCGCTTCAAAGGCTGGGATTATGGGGTTTACCAAGACAGTGGCCAAAGAGGTGGCCGGAAGAGGGATTACAGTCAATGCAGTGGCCCCCGGTTTCGTTGATACCGAGATGACGGCGGTGCTTCCGGATAAGGTGAAGCAAAATTTCCTGAGTCAGATTCCCATAGGAAGAATGGGCACACCCGAGGAAGTGGCGGATGCTGTTTATTGGCTTTGCTCGGCAGGTGCCGGTTATGTGACCGGACAGGTTATTCATGTGAATGGCGGATTGTTCATGTAGGGTGATGGTTTTAGGGTGAATTTAAGCGCAATAGATGAAAAACATACCACATTTTGGAGGTAAACATTTATGGCAGCGATTGAGGAAAAAATCAGAAAAATTATAAGCGAACAGTTGGATGTTTCAGAAGAAGAGGTGGTTCCCGAGGCATCTTTTGTGGATGATCTGGGGGCGGATTCCCTGGACCAGGTCGAGCTTATCATGGCGATGGAGGAGGAATTCGATGTCTCCATTCCTGATGAAGATGCGGAAAAGATAGCCACTGTGCAAGATGCCATAGATTATATCAACAAAGCCACGGCAAAATAACTTTAGTTCCGTCCGGGACGTGGAACCTTGACATGGGAGAGGTTCCACCCTTTCAAAGCCGATCTTCCGACAATAAGGGGGAAATAAAATGAGCAGAAGGGTTGTTGCTACAGGCTTAGGCATGGTCACCCCCCTGGGAACCGGGGTCCAAAAGAACTGGGAGTCAGCATGTGCAGGAAAATCCGGGATCGGACCCATTACCAAATTTGATGCCTCCCCATTTTCTTCGCAAATCGCTGGAGAAGTTACCGACTTCAAGTCCGAGGATTTTATGGATAAGCAGCAGATCCGCCGCTTTGACATATTTATCCATTATGCCATTGCCTCGGCCAGAATGGCACTGGAAGAATCGGGGCTCAGGATTAATGACAGGAATGCCTCGAAGGTGGGGTGTGTGACCGGCACAGGTCTGGGCGGACTGGCCATGCTGGAACGGTATCATTCGGTCCTTCTGGAAAAAGGGCCCAAGCGGATCAGCCCGTTTTTTATCCCTGGGATTATCGCCAACATGGTCCCCGGACAAATCGCTATCGAATTCGGGGCCAAAGGGCCGAACCTTTCCATTGAAACCGCGTGTGCGGCCAGCGCCCATGCGGTGGGTGAGGCCTACCGGATGATCCGTGAGGGCATTTCCGATGCCATGATCACAGGAGGCTCAGAGGCTGTGATCACGCCTCTGGCCTTAGGGGGATTCTGCTCCATGCGGGCCCTTTCCACCCGGAATGATGAACCGGAAAAGGCGTCAAGGCCCTTTGAGTTGAATCGGGATGGATTTATCATGGGAGAAGGATCCGGGATCCTTATCCTGGAGGAATTGGAGCATGCCCTGGAAAGGGGGGCCCCCATCTATGGGGAGATTATCGGTTATGGTCTTTCCGGTGATGCCTATCATGTCTCCGCTCCTGAGCCGGAAGGGGAAGGGGCTATCCATTGTATGCAGGCGGCACTGGACTACGCGGGAATCAAGGCTGAAGACATAGACTACATCAATGCACACGGTACATCCACCAAGCTCAACGACCTTTCGGAGAACGAGGCCATAAAGGCCTTGTTTAAGGACTATGCCTATAAGATTCCCATCAGTTCTACAAAATCGGTTACCGGTCACCTTCTCGGGGGTGCGGGCGGGATCGAATCAATTTTCACCCTGCTGGCGATCAAGCATGGTGTGCTTCCTCCCACAGCGAATTACGAAACTCCGGACCCCGAATGTGATCTGGATTATGTGCCCAATGAGGCCAGAAAGGTTCCCATCCGCACGGCCATGTCCAATTCCTTCGGGTTCGGCGGCACCAATGCCTCGTTGATTTTCAGGGCATACAATGGGTAATGATTTCCCGGGAAATAAGCCGTTCAATCAGGCTTTGCTGGAACAAGTGGACCCCGAGGTCTCTGAAGCCATACAGGCGGAAGTCGACCGGGAGCAAAACAGTCTGGTCATGATCGCCTCGGAAAATTACGCCAGTGCGGCCGTTATGGCGGCCCAAGCCAATGTGATGACAAACAAATATGCTGAGGGGTATCCCGGGGCCAGATATTACGGCGGATGTGAATTTGTGGACCAGGTAGAAAGGCTGGCCACGGACCGGGTCAACCGGCTGTTCGGTTCAGAGCACGCCAATGTTCAGCCTCATTCCGGCTCGCAGGCAAACATGGCCGTTTATCTGTCCTTCTTACAGGCCGGAGATACCATCCTGGGCATGGACCTTTCTCACGGGGGACATCTCACCCATGGCAGCCCGGTGAGCTTTTCCGGAAAACTGTATCATGCCATTCACTATGGCCTGGATCCCCATACCCAACAGATCGACTATATGCGATTGAGAGATCTGGCCCGAAAGCACAAACCCAAGCTCATTGTGGCCGGCGCCAGCGCCTATCCCCGGTATATCGACTTTTCCCTGTTCAGTGAAATCGCCCATGAAGTCGGCGCCTATCTCATGGCGGACATGGCCCACATTGCGGGGCTGGTGGCCGTAGGTCTTCATCCTTCGCCCATCGGAAAAGCCGATTTCATCACCTCCACCACCCATAAGACCTTAAGGGGTCCGAGAGGCGGATTGATCCTCACCTCGGAGACCCATGGCTCCAAGCTGGACAAGGCTGTTTTTCCGGGCGTTCAGGGCGGTCCCCTTATGCATGTGATTGCGGCCAAGGCAGTGGCCTTTGGAGAGGCGTTGCGTCCTGAGTTCAAGGCCTATCAGGTCCAGGTGATTAAAAATGCCAAGGCCCTGGCTGAAGAGTTGGTCAATCATGGGTTTGATCTGGTTTCCGGGGGTACCGACAATCACCTTGTGCTGATAGATTTGACTGAAAAGGGAATCACCGGGTTGGATGCAGAGCGTGCCTTGGGCGATGTGGGGATTGTGGCCAATAAAAACAGTATCCCCTTTGACCAAAGAGGCCCCAAAGTCACCAGCGGATTGAGATTGGGGACCCCCGCCATCACCACTCGGGGGATGAAAGAACCGGAGATAAAACTGATCGCCCGACTCATCAGCGATGTCCTGGAAGACCCCGGTTCCGCTGATAACCTGAAATCGGTGCAGAGCGCCGTATCCACCCTTTGCCACAGTTTTCCCATCTATGTTCACCTTGATCCATGATGCCGCACCAGGGGAAAACCATTGCCCAGACCTTCATGGAATGAATATTTTATGTCTATCACCCGGATGGTGGCCACCCGGTCCACCTGTTTGCGCCGTCACGTGGGTGCGATCCTTGTCAAGGAAAAGCGGATTCTGACCACCGGTTATAACGGGGCCCCTGCGGGTTTGGCCCACTGTGAAAAGGTGGGTTGTCTGAGAAAAAACAGTCATATTCCCTCGGGTACACGACACGAGTTGTGCAGGGGCCTGCATGCAGAACAAAACGCCATATTGCAGGCCGCCCATTACGGAATTCCCATTGCCGGTTCTGTCCTGTACTGCACCAACAAACCGTGTGTCATATGCACCAAGATGATTATTAACGCAGGAATCACCGAGGTGATCTATGGGGAAGGGTATAACGATCCCCTGGCCGATCAGTTGCTTGCCGAAGCCCATATCGAGATTAAGAGGTTTGAGTCATGAAGTGTCCCTATTGTACCGAGATCAATAACAAGGTGATAGACAGCCGGTTGAGCAAGGATGCAAGAACCATCCGGCGGCGGCGGGAGTGTCTGGCCTGCAAGCGACGGTTTACCACCTATGAAAAGCTGGAAGATGTCCTCCCCATGCTGGTGAAAAAAGATGGCAGGCGTGAGCCGTTCAGCCGGGAAAAAATCATATCCGGAATCAGAAAGGCGTGCCAGAAACGGGCGGTGAGTGTCACCAAGATGGAAGATTTTGTGGATTCGCTGGAGCTTTATTTCCAAGAGGTGGGTCGAAAGGAGATCGATAGTTCCGAGGTGGGAGAAAAGGTGATCCATGCCTTGAAGGAATGGGATGAAGTGGCCTATGTTCGGTTTGCATCTGTTTACAGACAATTTAAAGATATCAATGAGTTTATGGAAGAACTTCAAGATATACTTAAAACCAAGCAAGATAAAGACACCGAGTGATATGCCCTTTACACTCCCGAGTGGCAGGGGGTATTTTCACCCAGCAACCTCTGTTTTTTGGAGACAGGATGCCCGATTCGACTGTGGACCATGACAAATTTATGAGAGAGGCCCTTGGAGAGGCCCGCAAAGGCCTGGGACGGACCTCGCCCAATCCTGCAGTGGGGGCTGTGGTGGTCAGGGAGAATCGGGTCATTGCCAGGGGATATCACCGGCGGGCCGGACTCCCCCACGCTGAGGTGGAGGCCCTGAACAAACTGGAAAGGGCCTCGGCCCAAGACACCCTGTACGTGACCCTGGAACCCTGCCATCACCAGGGAAGGACTCCCCCGTGTACGGGTGCCATTCTCGCCAGTGGGATCAGGCATGTGGTGATTGGCATGCAGGACCCGAACCCGAGTGTGAAAGGCGGTGGTTGTCAGTTTCTAAAAGACCATGGGATTCAGGTCACCACAGGGGTCCTGGAGAGTGAGTGCCTCAGTCTGAACGAGGTATTCATAAAGTTCGTCACCTCGGGTCGACCCTTTGTGGTGGCCAAATCGGCCCTTACCTTGGATGGATGGACCGCCACTGCAAGAAGAGATTCCAAGTGGGTAACCAATGCCGCATCAAGACAGTTTGTTCACCGGTTGAGGGATCGCGTGGATGCGGTAATGGTGGGCGTGGGCACCGTATTGGCCGACAATCCGTCGCTGACCACCCGGCTCAAAAGGGGACGCGGAAAAGACCCCTTGCGCATTGTATTGGATACCCATTTGAGAACGCCCGAGAACGCTGCCATTGTGACCCAGCAGTCCCCGGCCGAGACGCTTCTCGTTACAGGGGATGATGCCGACCATGGGAGGTCTCCCTGGACCGAAAGCTTCCGCCCGGGCGTAACCCGTCTCCCGTGCCCTACGGAGCACGGTAAAATTGATCTGGATGTCCTGATGAAGAAATTGGGGGAGAGGTCTGTGACCAGCCTGATGGTGGAGGGGGGTGCAACTCTTATGGGATCACTCCTCAGGGAGCAGCTCATAGACAAATTCTACATCTTTAAGGCCCCCAAAATTTTAGGGGGCCACGATGGGATTCCCATGGCCACAGGCATGGGAAGTGAAAAAATGAGCCAATGTCTTACTCTCAACAGGATACGGACCCGCCGTTTTGGAGATGATATGCTCATCAGAGGGTATCCGGCTTACCCCTAAACCCCCAAATCCAGACCCCGCTATCAGTGACCAACGGCTTCAATGATCATTTCCCAGAGCTTTGTCAGTGCGTGCCCTGAGTGTTTGGCGACGGCCAATACATCATCCAGGGAAGTCTTTTCCATGCAATCCGGCAAATTCTTGTTGGTAATGACCACAATGGCCAGGATACTGAGGCCACAGTGAACCCCCACCGTGGCCTCTGGAACGGTTGACATGCCCACTGCATCAGCGCCCATGCATCT
>JAWLET010000162.1:0-6198 GCA_041685955.1 Desulfobacteraceae bacterium
TATACAGGATCCCGAGGAAGAAGAAGCCCAGGATAAAATAGAAATAATAGATATCTTCCCAGAAGATGAGCCGCAGAAAATCCGGCGGGTGGTACTTGGTGGGGGAGATCTCCAATCCTCGGGCCGCGCCCACAAAATCCCAGACCTCGAAGATGTCTTTCAACACCAAGGAAGTGGCAATGGTGGCAATGGCAAAATAGTGTCCCTTGAGCCGGAACAGGGGGTAGCCGATGATAAAAGACCAGGTCACCGCAAAACAGACCCCGATGGGCATGGACACCCAGAACGGGATATCCCAGCGGATCAGCATGACCGCCGTGGTATAGGCGCCGATCCCCACGTACTGGGCCTTTCCCAGGTCCACCTGCCCGCCGTAACCGCCGATGGTATTCCAGCCCATGCCGTAGAGGGAAAACATGAGAAACTGGATCATGGTGGACATGGCAAACGAGGAAAGGGGAAATAAGGGGAAGATAATCAGGGCGATGGCCACCGCCCCTGCCACGAAGAGATCAAGGCGGGGAAAATCAGAGAAATCGAGGGCGTTTTTTATTGTTTCCATCCGAACAGCCCTCTCGGCCTGAACACCATGATGACGAAATAGGCCACATAGACCCACATGTACTTGAAGGAGGTCATGGGCACATCCATCATCCAGTCGAACTCAAAGGTGTAGGCCATAAAATCCCAGAAACCGGGAATCTCGGTAATCAATCCCACCACCAGCCCGGCAAAAAATGCGCCCTGTACACTCCCGAAACCGCCCAGGGCCACAATGGCAAAAGCGATCATGGTGAACAAAAGCCCCACAAAGGGATTTACGGACCAGAAATTGACGATCAGGGCGCCGGCAATGGTGGCGGAGGCCCCGCCGATCCCCCAGGCCAGGGCATTCATGCGTTCGGTGGGGATCCCCATGTACCGGGCCCCCTGGGGATTCAAGGCGGTGGCGGTCAGGGCCTTCCCCACCTTGGTGCGCTTCATAAGGAGCCATACCCCCACAAAGGCCGCCACCGAAAGCCCGGCAGCGGCCAGCTTTGTGGCGGGAAGGATGATGCCCATCCCCAGTTCAAAGCTTTTGCCTACCAGGATCCCGTAGTGCAGGGACCGGTCTTCGGAACCGAAGATAAGGAGCGCCAGGTGCCTCAAAAACAACATCAGCCCGAAGGTCCCGAGAAGCTGGGCCACCATGGGGCCTCTCAGGAGAAACTTGATAAACCCGTAATAGCAAAGAACGCCCAGGACGAAGCCCACCGCCCCGGCCGCCGGGAGGGTGAAAAGCGGATCCACACCGGTGGCCTGGGCCGTCAAAAGGCCGGTGTACATGCCGATCATCAGAAACTCACCGTGGGCGAAATTGACAATGTCCATCACCCCGAAGATGATGGTCAGGCCCAGGGCCACCAGGGCCAGCACCATACCGATGAGCAGTCCGGCAAACAAGGAGCTTATGAGGATGTCCACAATGTCTCCCGTATCGTGCCTGAATGAAAGCCCTGTTCAGGCACGATTGTTGATTCCAGCCTCCCCCCCCGAAGCGAAACGGGAGAGGAGACGTCAGCCTGTTGAAAGTGGATTAAAATCCAGGGAACGGAAAAATCATGTCTGCGGAGGATACGTCAAAGGGATAGACAATTTCAAGTTCCATCTTACCGCCTTCCCCTTTCTGGTACTGACCGATCAGACCGGATCCCAGCACGTTCTGACCCAACTCAGCACCCTTGGTGGAGAATTTAATCCCCTTCCAGGGAACCACCAGATCCCTTCCCGGAATTTCAATGGCGTTGGCAGCATCCTGTATGGCCTGGGGTTCTGCTGATCCTGCTTTTTCCAGCACCGCCACCCAGGCCTGAAGGCCGGTAAAGGCCCGGGCAGAGGCCCCGCCCAGATCGTTCCCGGTCTTCTCCTTGTACAGGTCATTGACCTGGCCCGCCAGCGCCTTGATCTGCACCACCTTGGGGAGGAACACGGTTCGGGTCAAGATCCCGTTGATACTGTCCCCTAAGGTCTCCCTGAATTCCGGTTTTTCAAAACCCGCATCCTGGCCCCATATGATTTTGGGATGGGCCTTCTGGGCCTTCAGGGTCTTGACCATCAAAATGGCATCCGAAGTATAGGATGTAAACAGCATGACATCGGGCCGGGCCGACTTCAGGGAACGCACCTCGCTGGAGAGATCCACGGACTTGGCAGCATAAAGGAGGGATTTTCTCAGTTTAAAGCCATATTCGTCGGCAAACTCCTCAATAAGCTCGGATACGTGAGACCCCCATTCCGTCTTTTCACAGGCCGAGACAAGGGTATTGATCTCTTCGCGGGGGACCGCCTTCACCCCCTGCACCTTTCCCTCGGTGAGCCCCACCAGAAGCTCAAAGAGATCCTTGGTAAACCATCTGTCGTGAGGCGTGGTGCGCCAGAACCACTTCAATCCCCGCTTGGTAAGGCCGGGAGACGTGGAAGAGCCGTTGATCATGGGAACCTCATATCGCTCACACACGGCACTCACCGTCTTGGTAACCGAACTGTGATAGCACCCCAAAATCCCGTCCACCTTGTTGTCACGGATCAGCTTCTTAGCCAGGTCTGCTCCCAGGGTGGGGTTCCCCTGGTGGTCCTTGATGATCAGTTTGATCTTGGCGCCGCCCAGGCTCTTGATCCCTTGGTTCTGGGCCATGGGCATGGTTAGATCCGGCATGACGTTGTTGGCGATTTTGGCGGCCAGTTCCGCACCGGCACGAAGCTCACGGCCGGCCGCGGCCGCACCACCGGTCAAGGGATAGATAACCCCGATCTTGATTTCCTTTTGCGCCCAGGTCCCGGATGGCACCATGAACATGGCGACCGCCAGCACGGCCAAGGTAAACATTCCAATTTTGACCAATGATTTCATTTTCTTACCTCCTTTTCTCGGGCAATGCCCTTTGATGATGGGTTCTTCTCCCGACTTTATCCCGGCAAGACCACCACAAAACATCCTTGTCCGGGGGCTGTACGTTCAGGTGTTTTAAGGAACGCCTGATCCTCGAAAGCAAGAAGACTATAGAAAAAAGACTATAGAAAAAGGATCCGCCCATGTCAACCTTTGAGATGAGAAACTGGATATTGGACATGAGGTAGCTGCATGCCGAAAGTGGCGTGGCACAATGGCATAGTGTCCGGATGGGAGTAATTTCATTTCTCCGCCATAACCCTGTCAAAGGCCTCCACCACCGCATTTGAAAAGGTCTCGTCATTGACGTGTGCAGGGATTTTGTGAACCGTTCCCGGGTTTCCGAGGACTTTCTCAAGGCCTTTGCTAAAAATGCCCGGCCCTTCGGGATCATACATGGGACCGTTGGGATGATCGAACGCCGAGAGACCCTTTTGGGGGATCAAAATCTCCACCGGCCCCCGCGCCTGGTTGCAAAGTTCTCCAACCACACGCCCTATTGCTTTGAGTTCCTCGCCCGAGGTTCTTATGGTGGTTATGGCGGTATTGTGTGAGTGTAATGTTCTGCCCGGAAATTTCTTCTTTGCGCGTTCCAGTGTCCCGGTAACGATGAAGTCAGTGTTCCCGGGGATGAGTACGGTGGAAATTCCCTTCTCCATGGCGGCCTTTCCCCTGTCAGGGCCGGCGTTGTAGTCTCCTCCGAAACGGTTGTCCGTCAACTCATGCAGGGACAGATCCACGGCCGCGGCCACGTCGTGCTCGCGGATGAGTTCGTCCATGGCCTCTCCACCGGAGCCCACGGTGTGAAACACGACGACCTCGTATCCTTTTGACTCCAGCTGCGCCCTGACTCGAACGGCACACGTCTCGGTTGTGCCAAGCGTTGACAGCACCACCAACGGTTTCCGCTCACCCTGCAGAGGCTTCTTATACCGAACAATGCCGGCCATGGCCGCGGCCCCGTTTCCCAGGACCGTGCGGGTTGCACGGTTCAGGCCTGAGAGATCACAAACCGAATGCAGCATCAGGATATCCCGGGTCCCCACAAAAGACCGGGTGTCCCTGGATGCCATGGTGGTGACCATCAGTTTCGGAAATCCAAACGGAAACCGCCTCATCACTGCCGTTCCAAGGGTTGTTCCCATTGAACCACCGATGCCCATGACGCCTCGCACTTTTCCCTGCTCCACTATCTCTCGGGCGCAGGCGATCGCACCGCGGATCATTTCACTCAGTGCCTTACCTTCGTGCCCTATGCCCCTTACCGCCTCCAGGGTCGTACCGGCGGCCCGTGCCACTTCCTCCCGCGACACCTCCACCTGGCGATCACACTCGCCCATAATCCCCGCATCAATAATCAGAGTCCCCACGCCTGCCGCCTCAAGACAGGATTCCACGAAACCGGCCAGGTCACCTTTTGTATCCATGGTCACAATTAGAAGCACCTTCCTGTCCTCGTCCATCCGTCTTTCTCCTTTTTAGTTGCACCCCAGGTCATCCGAATAAACTGGAGAACCCTGGAGGTATTCTTCTAAATGTGAGGCGTTTTTTCTCATGAAGCGTGGATGACACCTGGTGCGAAGTATCAAAGATTCCCTTCGGCCAGTTCATTCATTCTCTCTTGGATTTCGTAGTGTGCTATTTTTTTGGCGCTTTCTGAAAGCAACCAGAGGTCAAGCTTGCGACGCAATCTTTCAACGGACTGCTCAAGGGTTAGGTCAAAACGGTTTCCGTTGATGCCTACCGCGGCCTGTGAATACCGCCATAATTTATCCGCGTCCTTGACCAGCATATCGTTGTGTGAAACAGCCTCCTTTCTTGAATCGTGTCCCACAATGATTTCCTGGATTTCCAGAGTTTCGTCCTTCGGGTAATCGATGGACGCAAGGATCTTTCCAGCGATTTTCCCGCCTTCAACTTCATGGACGCGGTTCCATTCCGGTTCGGTGGCATGGGGGCCGAAAGCCTTCAGCTGCATGTTTTCCGGTACCTTCTTCCACCCCACGTCATGAAGCAGGATGGCCGGAATGACGATGTCTTCGTCCCCACCTTCCATTTCCAGCAGACGAAATGCAAAGGCCGTGGAGATTGCCGTATGAATATCGTTCTTTCGGGTATTGAGATAAGGTTGAGCCAACTCCCAGATCCGTTTGTAGTCGCCGTTCAGTTTCAGTGTATGTTTCAATTTGTCCTCTTTCGCACTTCAACTGGGTGTTACAGGTTTCCTTTACCCTTCGCCAATGGGCGCAGAAAGCCGCCTAAGATGCGATTGGTCGGATCATCGTGTCCATGGCCTCTGCGGCAGATTGGGCGAAGTCAGCGTCATTTATGTGGAGGTCAAGCATCTGGACCTTAATTTCGGGGTGAAGACGGCCCTTGATTTCGTGGATAAAGGCATCTCTGATCTCCACATCATAGAGGGGGCCGTTTTCGCGGTCAGCCTCTGACCAGCCTTTGAGGGGGATCAGGATCTGATTATTAGAAGGGCTCTTGTTCAGCCTTTGGGCGAGTTGGCGGGCCATTTGGCGGGTTTCTTCTTGGGTCAACCTCACTGCAGAACGAAAATCATAAAAGAATATTTTTCGGTTGCGGTAGGGTTGGGGGATGTTCTCCCTGGTGAATTCGAGTACGGCACAATCCAGCCCTCCGGGGACCACCAGCCGGGGGATGTTCCTTTCAGGCGGCGGCTCAAATCGCCGGGGGCCGATACCCCGACAGTAACCGCCTTTAAGTTCATCTGCGAGTTCATGGGTAGCCAGGTCCAAGATACCGCTGAAGCGTCCCTCTGCTGCCAATTCTTCCATGGCCATGCCCCCGGTGCCGTTGGCATGAAAGCAGATCACCTCGTATCCCTTCTGTTCCAAATGCACTTTGGCGGCTTCGGCGGCCGTGGTGATAAAGCCGAACATGCTCAGGGCTACGCATTCATTTTTCGCCTGAGGGCGCCACTGTCTCTCCGCCATTCCGCAGACAGCCCCCGCGGCCCTGTCCAGAATTTCCCCCAAGATGCTGTTGACCCCCAGGATATCCGCAACACTGTGCATCATGGCGATATCACTCGTGCCGACAATCCCGGACATATCGCGGGAGGCTACCGTGGACACCATGACCTTGGGGACCCCTAAGGGCAAAATGCGCATAATTCCGGTTGCCAGGTGAGTACCGGTTCCTCCGCCCAAGGAAATGACGGCCGAGATACGGCCCTGTTGATGGAGTTTTTTAACGAGCTTCTTTCCCCCTTCGAGCACCGTCTGGATGCGCTCGTCTCT
>JAWLET010000163.1:0-6197 GCA_041685955.1 Desulfobacteraceae bacterium
ACCGCCACAAGGCCCTGATTATATCCCACGCCCCCCATCAGGGCCACCGCCTCATTTACGCCCACCCTTCGAACCAAGAAGACAATTCTCTCGGCCATGGCATCATGAATGGCCTTGCTGATGTCCTGTTTCTCGGTCCCGGCGTGAATAAGCCCCACCGCCTCTGATTCGGCAAATACCACACATTGGGCATTCATGGGGATTTCCTGGTCCGATTTAAGACTCAAGAGACCCATCTCTTCAACAGGCACGTCCAGGGCCCTGGCCATGACCTCAATAAAGGCGCCGACCCCTGCTGCGCATCTCTCATTGACGGCAAAGTCCATCACATTCCCCTTTTCATCGATTTTCGCAGCCCGTCCCTCTTCTGCGCCCACGTCTATCACGGTCCTGACCTCAGGGTGCAAAAAGTGAGCCCCCGCAGCCATGGCCTTGATATCATCCATCGCGACATCGGCCATGTTGATGGACTTTTTGCCTGAACCCGTGGCGCAAATCCCATTGATCTGGCTTCTGACCACACCGGCCGATTCCAGGGCCCTGGCCAAACACGCCGCCACAGCCTTTCCCTGCTCAACACCGGTCAAAACACATCCCATACCCATAATTTTACCGTCTTTCAGGATTATGGTCTTGGTATTTTTGGCCCCGCAATCGATTCCAGCCGTTATCATTTCTTCATCCTCCTGTTTAGATTCGTTAACGGACATTTTAAAGGGAACTTTATCAAACGTAAATCATCTATCTTGGAACATTTTGGTTTTTCAACGTCAAGGCCTTGGCCAATGGATCAAATTTTGCTTGACCCCTAAGGCCAAATTGCCTATGTGTCTAATATTTAGCGAAAAAGGCTTTGAATCAGCGGCCGTTACCCGTATGAGCTTCTCCATCGGATCTCAAACCTCGGCACCCAAGCGAAAGGAGGCCCTATGAACGAACCCACCGTTACCATTAGACTCATGGAAGCTGATGATTTTGACCCGGTGGTTGGAATTGATGAAAAAATCCTCAAGACATCCCGGCCGGATTATTATAAGCAGAAGTTTGAAAAGCTTTTTCAATCCAAAGATTATCTGCCCGTGTCCCTGGTGGCGGAAGCAGACGGCAAAGTGGTGGGGTTTGTCATGGGAGAACTCTATCTCGGAGAATATGGTATCTTCCAGGAAGAAGCGACCCTGGATACCATTGCCGTTGATCCCGACTACCGGCACAAGGGCATTGGTGAGCAATTGATCAATGAATTCGTGGCCCACTTAAGAGACGTTGGCGTTAAAAAAATAAACACATTGGTGGCCTGGAACGATACCGACCTGATTCGTTTCTTTAGCGCCAACCGGTTCAGCCCCTCCAACACCATGAACCTGGAACGAACCCTCTGACGGCTTCGAGGGATGAAATAAGAGATAAAAACGCCCCGCAACTCAAATTGAAACATCGGGTTGCGGGGCAGATGCACGCTTCGGGGGGATGAAAGGAAAGTGCGGGCGCTTATTTCTGCTTACCCTTTCGGGTGAGGGTTCTTTGTTCCTCAGGAATGGGAGGGGGAACCGGTTCACCGGAAATTTTCTGCACCGCACCGAAGCGAGGGGGACACACCTCGAAACAGGTCCCGCATTTTATGCATTTGTCCTGGTCAATGACATGGATCTGATTCTTGCCCCCTGTAATCGCCTCCACCGGGCACCTCCGCCGGCAAATCATACAGGCCTGGCATTTTTCCGGATCAATATAATAGGAGACCACATCCCTGAATAATTCGTCTATCTCCTCACGGGTGAAAAGTCCTTCATATTCCCCTTCGGTTTCAAGGTGTGACTCCAGCTTGTCCCGCTTGGCTATTTTGATGTAGGGGATCAGCTTTGTGACTTCATCCAGTTTGGCGTTTATCTCAGCTTCATCTATGTCATCGCTTTTGCCAAGCGGCCCCAGCGCCTTCACCTGTTGACCGAATTCATTCATCACTTGGGCAAAAAGGATGCCTTCACCAGAGGACATAAATTCGACCCTCAACCGCTCCGGGTCCAGCCCTATATGTTCCATTATTCGTTTACAAAGCAGCACCAGGTTCAAGGCATGGTAATTGCCATGGGTAATATAATTGCATTCCCCTAACCGGCAACCCGCGATAAACACCCCATCCATTCCATTGGAGAAGGCCCTGAGTATGAATTCCAGGTCCACTCTGCCGGAACACATAACCCGAATAAGCCTGGCTTCGGTGGTATACTGTAGTCTGGAAACTCCAGCCATGTCAGCGGCGCCATATCCTCACCAATGACATACAAAGCCCAATATGCGTGGCTTAAATTTAGCTCCTGCACTCATCCGTTCTCACCTTTTTGCGATATTTTCTTGTTTTAAAGGCCGCTACGTGTTTTCCTGAAACCTGTAGCAAACCGTTGTTCAAGCACATGGAAAACCTGGGCCTTACATATCCCCGACCGCGACATCCATTTCGGGGGTGACCGCTTCCTCTGGAAATGCCGCATCAATCTGGCTTAGCAGTTCTTCGTCGGTAAAGTGCTTGAGATAAATGGCCCCTGTGGGGCACTTGGCATTACACAGACCATCGCCTTTACAGATCACCGGATTGACCACCGCCTTTTTGCCCTGCTTGGTGTCCCGAAATTCGATGGCCCCGTAGGTACAGGCCGACATACAGGCCCCGCATCCGATACACTTTTTCTCATCCACCTCACACACGGAACCTGACGCAGTGACGATATCATGGGAAAGCAGGGTTAAGGTCCGACCGGCAGCGCCATAGGCCTGGTTGATGGATTCCGATATATGCTTGGGATAATGGGCCATGCCGCACAGGTAAACCCCTTCCGCGCTGAATTCCACCGGCCGTAATTTGACATGGGCTTCTTTGAAAAAGTCATCCGACCCCAAAGAGACCTTGAAAAACTGTGCGATGTCCTTGTTCCCGGCAGGCGGAATCACCGCAGCAGACAAGGTGAGGTAATCAGCATCTATGGCCAATTTCTGACCCAGGATGGGATCGGTCGCAGAAACCCTTAACACCGGGCGTCCCCCTTCTTCTACCGCTTCCACCTGCGGTTTATCCTCCGGCTCATAACGGATAAACTTGACATCTCTCTCCGAGGCTTCCCGGTAATAATCTTCCATAAGTCCGTAGGTTCTTATGTCCCGAAACAGGATATAAATATCTATTTCAGGGTTGATATCTTTCAATTTCAAAGCATTTTTAATGGCATGGCTGCAACATACCCGGGCACAGTAATCCCGGTCCTCGTTTCGGCAGCCTACGCACTGGATCATCACCAGACTCTGAGCATTGACCAGGTTCTCTTCCGCTCGGCTGATTTGTGCCTCCAACTCCAACTGGGTCAATACCCGGTCATTTTCTCCGTATAGATATTCAGTGGGCTTATATTCATCCGCGCCGATGGCAATGACGGCCGCCCCATGTTTGATCTCTGTAAATCCGCTTTCAGAATTCACTTTGGTTACGAAATTCCCGATATACCCGGTGGCCTCTGTGATGGTGGCATCCGTCAGCACGTGGATAAGCGGGTGCTGATACACCTGGCGAACCAGATCCCGCAAATAGGCCTGAACATCCATGCCTTCCAATGTGGAATGGATGTTTCTGGCCATTCCCCCCAGTTCCGTATCCTTTTCCACCAGATATACGTCATGATCCTGATTGGCGACAGAAAGCGCACAGGTCATACCGGCGATACCGCCGCCCACCACCAATGCCGTTTTATTGACCGGGAGATCAATTTCCTGTAAAGGGGCCAAATGGCATGCCCGCGCCACGGACATCCGGGTGATGTCCTTTGCCTTTTGGGTGGCATATTCCGGTTCTTTGGAATGGACCCAGGAGTCATGCTCCCTGATATTGGCCATCTCATAGTAATATTGATTAATGCCCGCCTCCCGAAGGGTGTCCCGGAACAGCGGCTCCAGGGTCCTGGGGGAACAGGCGGCCACAACTACGCGATTGAGCCCTTTTTCCTTGACCATATCCGTGATTTCCTGGGCCGAATTGGTGGCACATGAAAAGAGTTGTTCCTGGGCATAGGCCACATGGGGTAACGTCAAGGCATAGTCCACCAGGGCGGGCACATCCACAATTCTTCCGATATTCGCCCCGCAATGACATACAAACACACCGATTCTGGGCTCCTCCTGGGAGACATCCCTTTCCGGCGGATAGACCCTCTCTCGGGTCAGTTTCTCCCGCCGATAGTCCAGCAATTCACCACATTGAGAACCGGCCGCACTGGCGGTAAAGACCGATTCGGGAATATCCATGGGCCCCTGGAAGGCTCCGCTTACAAAGATCCCGGGCCGGCTGGTTTCCATGGGATTGGAGGGAAGGGCGTTACAGAATCCATGCGGACTCAAGGTGATGTCAAACTGATCTGCGAGATGCTCGTAATCCGCAGGCGGATTCAATCCCACAGACAACACCACCATATCAAATTCTTCCTCTTTGACCCCCTCGTCGGGCGTGGTGTACCGTACAATGACATTCTTGGTGTCCGGCATCTCTCTTACCACCGAGGTGTAGCTTCGAATAAACCGGATTCCGGGAAGTTGCTCTGTACTATGATAGTAGGCCTCAAAATCCTTGCCATAGGACCGAATATCGTTATGGAATATGGTACACTCTGCGTCTGCATTATGATCTTTGGTCAGGATCACCTGTTTCTGGGTATAGGTGCAGCATACGGCCGAGCAATAGCTGTTATCCCCCGGGGTCACCCGTCTGGAACCGACGCATTGAATCCAGGCGATTTTATGGGGATGCTTCTGGTCAGACCCCCGCAAAATTTCCCCTTCATATGGCCCGGTGGCGCATAACAGCCGTTCAAAATCCAGACTGGTCACCACATTCTCGAACCTGCCGTAGCCATAATCGCCCTTGAGCCCGGGATCAAACGGTTCATAGCCCGGAGAAAGGATAATGGCCGCCACCTTGATCCCTTCCTTCTCCGGTTTTTGTTGAAGATCAATGGCATCATTGGCACAGACACCTTCACAAATCCGACATTTTTCCTCTTTCAGGTACAGGCAGCTTTCATCAATATAGGAGATCAGAGGAATGGCTTGAGAGAAGTAAATATGCACGGCCTTATTCTGCGATATCTCCTGATTGAACGGATCCGGGTATTGGACCGGGCAATATTCCGCACAGGTGCCACACCCCGTACATTTGTCCTCGATAATGTATCTGGGCTTTTTGACCAGGGTTACCTCAAAATCTCCTGCTTCTCCTTCCACACTATGCACGTCCGTGTAGGTCAGGACCTCAATATTGGGATGCCGGCCGACCTCGACCAGTTTAGGCGAAAGTATTCACATGGAGCAGTCGTTGGTGGGATAGGTCTTGTCCAGCTGGGCCATATGTCCACCAATGGCAGGTCCTTTTTCCACCAAATAAACCTTGAACCCGGCCGTGGCCAAATCCAAAGAGGCCTGGATGCCGCTGATCCCGCCCCCCACCACCATGACGTCTCCGAAATTTTCGCCAGTATGGGTTTTACGGAGTTGTTGAATTTTTTCTCTTAACAATACTTCTTCCACTTTCTATCACCTCATGCGGTTCATTCCGGTATTTCCAATTATGAAGGGGACATCATTTCCATCATCCCCATCCGCCCGTAATCCTATATTACTTCCTGGATAATTTCTGTGATGTCTTTGATTTCGGGAACATCCCCCATATCTTCCTGGTCCTCCAAGGTTATCCTGCTGTCCTCAAACATGGTAATGCAATATGGACAGGCGGTCACCAGCACCTGAGCCCCGACCCCCATGGCTTGCTCTATTCTCAGGTCGGAAAATCTTTCCCCTTTCTGGGTTTCCATCCAAACCCGGCCGCCTCCCCCGCCGCAACACAGGCTGTCGACTCGGCTATCCGGCATCTCGTTTAATTCCAAACCGGGGACTCGGTTTAAAATCGCCCGGGGCTCGTCATAGATGCCGTTGTGCCGCCCCAAATAACAGGGGTCATGATAGGTCACCTGTCTTTCATACCCGTTTTTGAGCTCCAGTTTTCCCTCATCAATCAGTGAGAATAGATACTGGGACATGTGAATGATCTCAAAGTTCACCATAAATTCGGGATACTCGTTTTTAAAGGTGTGATAGCAATGGGGAGACGACACCAGGATTTTCTTCACCCCGTGATCGATAAATGTTTTGATGTTTTCCCTGGC
>JAWLET010000164.1:0-6149 GCA_041685955.1 Desulfobacteraceae bacterium
ACCAAGTGGGCGCGCCGGGCCAAAAAGGACAACCTGATCGCGGATCTCCCCAGGGAGATCAAGAAGACCCGGGGCAAGGTCCTCCTGTTTCTGGGGTGTACGGCGGCCTATGATATCAATGTCAAACAGGTGGCCGTCAGCACCATCAACATTCTGGAGGCCCTGGATGTGGATTACGGGGTATTTGGAAAGGACGAAAAGTGCTGCGGAAGCGTCATGCTCCGAATGGGCGATCCCGAATTCGAACGTATTGCCGCGGACAACATCAAGATGTTTCACGAGGCGGGGTTTCAGACCCTCATCACCTCCTGCGCCGGATGTTTCAAGACCATCAAGCAGGATTATCCCCAAATCGGCAAGCTCAACTTTGAAGTCCTTCATACGGTGGAATTCCTTCGGAGGCTGTACGAGGCGGGACAATTGAAGTTCAAAAACCCGGTGGAGAAAAAGATCACCTATCACGATCCCTGCCATCTGGGTCGCGCCACAGGGGTGTTCGACGATCCCCGGTTTATTATGGATGTGCTGCCAGGGCTTGAGCTGATTGAAATGCCGAGGACCCGGGAATATTCAAGATGTTGTGGTGCGGGTGGCGGCCTCAAATCAGGCTATCCCGATATCCAGAACAAAATGGCCCAAAGACGGGTCAGGGAAGCGGAAGAGACCGGGGCGGAAGAACTTGTCTCTGCCTGCCCTTTCTGCTATCAAGGACTCCAGATAGGGATCTCCGCCCTTAACTCGCCGCTGGTGATGCGGGATATCAGTTATCTCGTGGAAGCAGCCCTGATCGATCCGGCTGAGGAGAAGAAAAAGGAAGAGAAGACCAAGCGTGTCAGGAAATCCCGGGATAAGTCGCCCAAACAACCGGAAGCAAAGGAAGATCAGGCCGAATCCGGGGCTGATGCTTCCTGAAAGGAGACGTTCCATGAAACACCTGGCATTGATCCTGCTGTGGGTATCTTTCTCCTGCTTTTTGACTGCACCTGTGGCAGCGGGGGCGGAAGAACCCATCCGGATCGCCTATCTTCAGAGCGATATTCATCAACTGGCCTGCTGGGTGGCCCTGGAAAAGGGCTATTACAAAGAGGCGGGCTTGAATGTGGAAGTGGCCGGGATCTTCAAGGCGGGTCCGGAGGAGATGAGTGCATTTGCCGCAGGCGAACTGGACATGGGGTATGTGGGCGAAGCCCCGGCCACCACGGCCGTGGCCAACGGGGTGGCCAGGGTGACAGTGCTGGCCCAGGTGAACACGGAGGGTTCCGCCATCATGGTCCAAAAAAACGGCCCCATCCGAAGCGTGCAGGATCTGGTGGGCAAACGGATCGCCATCCCCGGACATTCCACGGTTCAGGATTTTCTCCTTAAAAAAGCCCTCACAAAGTTCAAGGTGGATGAAACCCAGGTGCGCATTACCGTACTCAAACCGCCGGAGATGATCGGCGCCCTGGGCAGCCGCCAGATCGACGCCTTCATCGCCTGGGAGCCCTACCCGGCCAAGGCCCAGACCGCTGGGGTGGGAAGAACCCTGCTCACCTCCAGCGAGATGTGGAAAAACCATCCCTGCTGTGTGCTGGTGGCTGACAACCGCTTTTTGAAACACCGCCCTCAGGATGCCGAATCTTTGGTCAAGGCCCATGTTCGGGCCACCGATTATATCAACCATTATCCTGATGAGGCGGTCCGCATCGGCGTAAAATACACGGGCATGGATAAAAAAACCATCCGGCTGGCCATGGAAAATGTAAATTACACTTATGAATTGAGTATAGACGGCGAAATGGAATATGTGGATTTTTTAACCCGATTGAAGTACATCCGTGTGCCTGATGTGGCGGCATTTGTGGATCAATTCATCAACCAGCAGATTCTCGAGGAAATTGTCGCTCAATGAACTGGGCTCGGTACCTTCTGCCGCTCCTCTTGCTGGTTCTCTGGCAGGTTCTCTCTTCTTTGAAGGCCATACCGGCCCGTCTGCTTCCCTCGCCTTTCGAGATTCTTCTCGGGTTCAGGGACCTGGTCCTCATCGGGATGCCCCCCGGACACCGGTTGCCCTATCATGTGCTCTACAGTCTCTACCGGGTGGCCTGGGGGTTTTGGGTGGCCGCCATGGTGGGGATTCCCCTGGGCCTCTTAATGGGATGGTCCAACCGCCTTCGAGACCTGACCACCCCCATCATTGAACTGATCAGACCCATTCCGCCCCTGGCCTGGATCCCCATTGCCATTTTATGGTTCGGGATCGGCATGAAATCTGCGGCCTTTATCATTTTTCTGGGCGCGTTTTTTCCCATACTCCTGAACACCATTTCAGGAGTGTTGTCCATCAATCCCCTGTTTTTTGAGGTGGCGCAGACCCTCAACGCCAAAAAAAGGGATGTGTTTTTCAAGGTGCTGGTTCCCGGTTCTCTGCCGTCCATTTTTGTGGGCATGCGCATCGGCGTGGGGATCGGGTGGATGACCTTGGTGGCGGCCGAATTCACCGGAGTGAAGACCGGCTATGGCCTGGGATACATGATTATGACGGCGAGGGACATTCAGCGGCCGGACGAGATACTGGCGGGCATGCTGGTCATCGGACTGATCGGCATTTTGATCAATACGGCGCTCAAGGCGTGTGAATCCCGTATGATTCGATGGAATTGAACCCGAACTCCCAGGGGAGGCCCTTTCATGACACTTGATATCTCAGGGCTGACAAAATATTTCATGGAGGAGAAGACCGCCACCCCTGTCTCTGTACTGAACGATATTCATTTCAAGGTAAACGACGGTCAGTTCGTCTCCGTGGTGGGTCCCAGCGGGTGTGGCAAGACCACACTGCTTCGGATCATCGCCGGATTGGAGAAGCCTTCTTCGGGCCGGGTCCTTTTAGACGACCGGGAGATTTCCCGCGACCGGGACCGGATCGGCCTGGTGTTTCAGGAATACGCCCTCTTCCCGTGGCGAACCACTCTACAAAATATAGAGCTGGGCCTCGAAATGATGCAGGTTCCCAAAAAAGAGCGCAGGTCAGCGGCTATGGCTTACATTCATTCTTTCGGTCTCAACGGGTTTGAAGATGCCTATCCCAAGGCCTTGTCCGGGGGGATGAAACAGCGGGTGGCCATTGCCCGGACCTTGATTACCAACCCCAAAGTGGTGCTCATGGACGAGCCCTTCGGGTCCTTAGACAGTCAGACCCGAAACGGGTTACAGCAGTTCCTGCTTAACCTGTGGCAGAAACATAAAAAAACCATCCTATTTGTCACCCACAATGTGGATGAAGCGGTTTTCCTCAGCGATCACATTGTGATATTATCCAAACGGCCTGCCAGGATCCTCAGGACCTCGGCCGTCACCTGCCCACGGCCACGGGACCGAACCAGTACGGAATGCAATGCGGTCAGGCGGGAAGTCCTGAACACCCTGGAGAGTGCCAGAACGGCATCATCACACCAACCTGAAAGGGAGGAAATAGTGGTATGAAAATTTTGGGAATATGCTGCAGCCCCCGCAAGGAAATGACCACCTATTATGCCCTGAAAACCAGTCTCAAGGCCATCTCGGATGCATACGGTCAGGTGGACACCCAGCTCATCGATTTATCCGAGAAACAGATCAATGGCTGCAAGTCGTGCGGGGACTGTATGAAAAAACTAAAATGCAGCCAGGACGATGATTTCAACGCCCTGGTGCCCATGCTCTCCCATCCGGAGGTGGGGGGCATAATCGTGGCCACCCCCGTATACATGGGATCCATGAGTTCCCAGTGTAAGGCCTTTCTGGATCGATGTGTCATGTTCAGACGAAACGGCTTCCTGTTCAGGGACAAGGTGGGCGGCGTGATTACGGTGGGTGGGGTCAGAAACGGCGGGCAGAGCGCAACCATCCAGCATATTCATGCGGTGATGCTGGTCCAGGATATGATCCTGGTGGGGGACGGCCAGCCCGGGGCCCACTTCGGCGGGACCATGTGGAGCGGCCATCCGGAGGGAATAGAAAAGGATGAAGTGGGCCTGGCCACGGTGCAAAGCCTGGGAAAAAGGGTGGCGGAAGTGGCCCTGAAGCTGAACCCATAGGAGGAGAAGTGCAAACAGCGGAGATCATCGCCGAGGTTCAGAGTCTGGGGGTAAAACTGCCGGAGGGGGGAATACAGCGAAAAGGGGGCGCAGGTCCGGCCGAGGCGGGTTCGCTGGTGATCGCCGGATATCCGGTCAGCGTCCCTTTCAGCAGCCCCTTTGTCTCCCAATCGCCCTACGGGTTACATCCAGAAACAGGGGGGTTCGTTTTGTGCAAAGACCATCAGGCCCTGCTCCCCGCCTCATTGGTACCGCGACCCGCCTTTTATGAGGAGTCCACCCGGGATGGCATTCCGCTTTTCAAGATTGCGCTTTTGCACGGAAAAGACTGCCTGGCCTCGTCCGTGCTGCAGACCTGCATCCACTGGGACCCGAGGACGCGCTGCCGCTTTTGCGGCATCCAGCTTTCCCTTAAAGACAGACAGACCGTTCCCCTCAAATCCCCGGCCCAGCTGGCCGAGACCGCGCAAAAGGCCCGGACCCTGGATGCGGTCCGCCATGTGGTGCTTACCACCGGCACAGCCCGTCCTCCTGGACACGAAACGACCCTTCTTTGTGAGGCCGCCGCTGCCATTACACAGGCCTCCGGGCTGCCGGTGCATGCCCAGTTCCTCCCGCCCGCGGATATGAACCAGCTCAAGGCCCTGAAGGCATCCGGGGTGGACACCGTGGGGATCCATATTGAAAGCCTGGATCTGGACGTTCTCCAAAAGATGGCGCCCGTGAAGGCCGCCATCGGCCTGGACCGATATGAAACCGCCTGGAAAGAGGCGGTGGAGGTATTCGGACCCAATCAGGTGAGCAGCTTTCTTATTGCGGGCCTGGGTGAAGCCCCCAACTCCATCATTCAAGGGAGCCAGTTTTTGGCGGATATGGGCGTGTATCCCTTTGTGGTTCCCCTGCGGCCCATCCCCGGTTCCCTGATGGCGGATCACCTTCCGCCCCATCCGGACACCATGAAAGCGATCTATGAAAAGGTGGCCCGTATTCTCAGGGAAAAGGGGCTTACCGCTTCCAGGAGTCTGGCCGGGTGTGTGCGGTGCGGGGCCTGTTCCGCACTGCCCGCCTATGAACAGTCAGTGACCTCCCTGGTCTGTCATCCGGCCCGAAATACCGCCGAACTGAATGCGGCCTTTGCCATCAGAGAGGCGGTCTTTGTCCGGGAACAACAACTCTTCGAGGGCTCCGACCAAGACCCCAGGGACAGCGACAGTATTCACCTGGTGGTCAAAAAGCACGATCGGGTGATCGGCACAGTGCGGGTGTATCCTGCCGGCAACGGCAACGGTCACTGGATCGGGGGCAGGCTGGCGGTCAAAAAGGGATTTCGGTCCTCCGGGGCCGGAGAACTGTTGGTGAAAAAGGCCGTTTTGTGCGTCAAACAACGGGGGTGCGCCCGATTTACCGCGCATATTCAGGAAAAAAATATCCCCTTTTTTCAACAGCTGGGCTGGCAGGGGATCGGACCAGTGGAGACCTATTTCGGGAAACCCCATCAAATTATGGCGGCCGACCTGAACCACGGCAGCATCAGGGACAGGGAATAGATGAAAATAGCGCTGGAACAACTCATCCATAACACCCGAAATTACCTGGGGCTGCTGCGCAAAAGACCCATTGAAGAGATCTATGAAAAGCTTCATCTTCACGGTCCCCCCGGCCCTCACCTCCCCAATTACGGGGACGATGCGGCCGTTATCCCGTTCAGGGACGAATATCTCCTGTTTGCGGCAGACGGCATGATGACGAGACTTTTGATAAATGAACCCTATGCCGCGGGCAAGGCCTCGGTCATGGTGACCGTGAACGATATCTATTCCATGGGCGGCGCCCCCCTGGCCATGGTCAACGTGTTGGCCAGCGGTGACGACCTGCATCGGCGCCAGGTGATTGAGGGCATCCAAAAAGGATGTGAGAAGTTACATGTACCCATGGTCGGGGGGCACCTCCACCCGGATGCCCCGTCCGACTCCCCCTCCCTGTCCGTGGCCATTCTGGGACACGCCCGCCACCTCCTCAGGAGCCACCTGGCAGGTCCGGGGGACGATCTCATCTTTGCGGCCGATCTGAAGGGCCGGGCCGGCTGCACCT
>JAWLET010000165.1:0-6101 GCA_041685955.1 Desulfobacteraceae bacterium
GCCAAGGGAGGTTCGCTGGACAACGCCGTGGTGATTGATGATTTCAGAATATTGAACGAAGACGGTCTCAGATTCAAGGACGAATTCGTAAGACATAAGATTCTTGATTTCCTGGGAGATCTCTCCCTCATACAGTCCCCGGTCATCGGTCGGTTTGAGGTGAGAAAATCAGGACATTTTCTCAACCAGCAGATGTTGGCCGGATTGATGAGTTCGAAAAAGCACTGGAAGGTGTTTGAATTTAAGACCCCTGAGGAGTGTACGAACAACAGTGTCAGGATTCCCGCTTTCGGACTTCCAGAGGCGGCAGCCGCCTGATTTGTGAACAACCTCCTTTCCGGAAAGGCTTCTCTCCGGGATCTTCCGGGAAGAAGCCTTTTTTTGTTTCCTCAACGACTTGCCTCAGCCATTTTGTGATACATACTCGATAACCTGCAGGGTATAGGCTATAGGGCTTGCAATTTATTAAGCGCTCCCTTATTATTCGTAAAATTTGGGCATAGAAGGACCGCTGGCCTGACCGTAGCGGGATTTTGGATTCGGCTTGCATGATCTTGCCCGACATCTATCCCACCAGGTGGTGCTAAGCCGGTTAGCGGTATCTCTCTGAGCAGAGAGAGTCATGGGCCGGGTGCCCTGCATGTAACCCTGCAATCCCCTCTTTTTGAGGATACATATATGCGGATCGTTGAATTTTTTTCGGGAAGATTGTGTATTTCTTTTCTGATGGCGTTTTTCATCGCCTTTTTCCCCTTCGGTCAGGCAAGGGCTGAGAAAGCCCGACTTACCGACATCGTGGTAACCAATGACCAAGATTATCTGCTTTTGTATTTCAGTGTGACCAACTGTTTCACCGAGGACATGAAAAAGGCCATCGATAACGGTGTCAATACCACGTTTACCTTTTTCGTAAAACTCGAGGAAGTCAGGAACCTGTGGTGGGATCGGAATATTGCAGATCTAAAAATCAGCCACGAGATAAAGTATGACAGCCTGAAGAAGGTGTACACGGTTAAGCTGCCGTCAAAGGAGGGCAAGGACGTGGTCTCAGTAAAGGACTTTGAGGAAGCCAAACGCCTGATGTCCGAAATTATTGGTTTGAGAGTCACCGAGTTGAAGAACCTCGATCGGGGGAATCGATACCAGATCAGCATGATGGCCGAACTTGACAAGATCAGACTTCCTTTCTACTTTCACTATGTTTTTTTCTTTCTCTCCTTATGGGATTTTGAGACAGATTGGTATACAGTGGATTTCAGATACTGATACACGGGGCAATGTCTGATTGCGATGATGGTTTCACTGCCCATTGTGAAACAATCCACCCCGGTGGAACCTTCCCTCCCGCCCCTTTTCCTCCATAATATGAGAGCTGTTTGTGATATATGAAAGACTATTTAGAGGCAGAAAAAAAGGATCTTAAGAGACGCCGAAGGGAAAGATATCTGATCATATTCTTAGGGGTGCTGATCTCTTTCCTTCTTTATATCGGTATGCGTTATTTCCATCTGGGACCGGCGCTTCCCTTTTCAAGCAGTATCCTGGCATTCGCCCTCATCAATATCAATGTTATCCTTCTGCTTTTACTGCTCTTTCTTACGGTCAGGAATCTGGTCAAACTTCTTTTTGAGCGGAAGAAGAACATTATGGGGGTGAAGCTGAGGACCAAGCTGGTCCTGGCCTTTTTGACCCTTTCATTGCTGCCCACGGCCATTCTCTTTTTTGTGTCTGTACAATTTATCTCTTCATCCATTGAATACTGGTTTAACCTGCAGATCGAACAGGCATTGAAGAATTCCCTGGAGGTGGGGCAGGATTACTACACGGGGATTACGGATGAGATTCTTACATTCGGAAATAACTCCAGCCGAGTGATCACCTATGAAGGCTACATGATCCCTTCCAATGCTGACCAACTGCAGAAGTTCGTTGATAAAACGCGTAGAGAGTTCAGCCTGGCTTCCCTGAGGGTTTTTTCCAGGGACCTCAAGTTGATGGCCATGTCCGAAGACCACCGGATCGATCTTACGGCCTTCGAGGCGCCGGGCGCCGAAGTGCTGAAAAGGACCATCGACAAGGGCACGGACAGCCAGGAGATTCGCTCCTCACCTCTCGGGGATCTCGTCAGCGGCATAGTCCCGATTTTTTCAAGAACTGAATCAAAAGCGGTGGTGGGCCTTCTGGTATTGGAGAAATTTGTTCCGGGAACCTTTGTGAACCGGCTTCACGCCATCTCCAAAGGGCTGCAGGAGTACCGCCAACTCAAGATGCTGAAAAGGCCCCTCAAGGTCAGTCATATGATCACGCTGTCCATCGTGACGCTGCTCATTATTTTTTCATCGGTCTGGTTCGGATTTTATCTTTCCAAGGAAATTACCGTGCCCATAAAGGAAATGGCAGTGGGGACCAATCGTATCGCCTCTGGAGACTATGATTTTTTCATCGATCTGGAGACCAAAGATGAGATGGGGATGCTCGTCAATTCCTTCAACCGGATGACCATGGATTTGAAGACCAGCAAAAACCGTCTGGAGCAGGCCAACGAGGAACTGATAAAGAGCAACCTGGAGTCGGAGCAGCGAAGACTGTATATGGAGATTGTCCTGGCCAATGTGGCTGCCGGGGTCATCTCGGCGGATGCTGAAGGAAACATCCTGACCATGAACAAGTCCGCAGAGCGGATGCTGAACATAAAGGCGGATCAAATCATCGGAAAAAATTACAGGGAGATTCTGGCAGCCGACTACAGTCGGATCATAGACGGGTTTCTCCGGGAAAGAAGCCTTTTTCGAAGGGGGTTTCTGAAGAAACAGATCAGGCTGTCCACTGAAAACAGAAGACTCAGCATCTTGGTTTCTCTGAATGTATTACGGGATGATCGAGAAAAATTTCTAGGGCTTGTGGCGGTATTTGAGGACTTAAGCGAAATTGAAAAGGCCCAGCGTATGGCTGCCTGGCGTGAGGTGGCGAGGCGGATCGCTCATGAGGTCAAGAATCCCCTGACCCCCATACAGCTGTCCGCCCAGCGGCTCAAGAAACGGTACGGGGATCGGCTTGATGAGGATGATGCAGCGGTGTTTTCGGAATGTACTGGAATGATTATCACCCAGGTGGAAGAGTTAAAACGTCTGGTGAACGAATTCTCCAATTTCGCGCGCATGCCTGCATCAAATCCGGCTCCTTGTGATGTCCGGGAAGTTATCAATGAAGTCCTGAGTCTCTATAGGGGCGGGCATAAGGATATAGCATTTTTGTTTCACGATTCGGAAGAGGTGCCCATTTTTAATCTGGACCGGGAACAAATAAAGCGTGTATTGATCAATCTCTTTGATAATGCGGTCGAGGCCATGGATGGTGCTGGAGAAGTGGTGGTGGATCTTCAATATGACCGAGTCTTGAAAATGGTCAGAATAGAGGTCTCCGACAATGGAAAGGGGATTACCCCGGAAAACAAGAGCATGCTTTTTGAGCCCTATTTCTCCACCAAAAAGCAGGGTACCGGGCTGGGCCTGGCCATCGTCAGCACCATCATTACAGATCATAACGGTTTTATCCGCGTTCAGGACAATGTGCCCAAAGGAACCCGGTTTATCATCGAGCTCCCGGCCAGCGCATAGGCTTATAATTTGTTACGCAACATGGCGGTTTACTTTGCCGCTTGTGATTGGTGGTTTATCTGTCCATGTTCCTGTTCATTTACCATTTTCTATGGACCCTCGTGGCGTTACCGTGTGTTCCCGTCATCGCTTTGTTAGGCAATAGGAGGCTTGCTGAACGGATCGGTTTGTGCGTGCCTGAACCCGCGGAAAAAGAAGGGAATATATGGATCCATGCCCTATCCGTGGGGGAGGTGGTTTCCGCAGTCCCGCTGGTAGATGCCCTCAGAGAGGCATTTCCGTCTAAGGATATCGTATTTACAGTGAGCACGGCCACGGGAATGCGGGTGGCAAGGGAGGCGTTACAGGGAAGGGTAAAGGTGCTGCACACCATGCCTTTTGATGTCTGGTGGGCGATTCGGCGGTTTATAAAGCGCATCAGACCCGCGGTATTTATACTGGTGGAAACCGATATATGGCCGGGTTTTCTGAACTATCTGAACAGTCGGGGCGTTCGCAGCATGCTGGTAAATGGTCGTATTTCTCCCCGGACCTATAGTTCCTACAGACAAGTTTCCTGGATAGTCCGTCGGATATTTAAACCGCTCAAGACATGTCTCATGCAGTCTCACCTGGACCGGGAGCGCCTGCTGGCGGTCGGTGTGGAACCAGCAAAGGTATTGACTGCCGGGAACATCAAATTCGACCAAAGTGTGCTTTCCATGAGTCAAGAGGAGTGTGAACGCTGTCTGACCCTGATAGGGCTCACATCTGCGGACCCCATATGGGTGGCGGGGAGTACCCACAAGGGCGAAGAAGTCGTGATCCTTGAGGTTTTTGAGGCACTTCTCACCGACTTCCCTCTGCTCAGACTTATCCTTGCTCCCAGAGATATCAGCCGCACAGAGGAATTGATGAGATTGAGTTATTCAATGGGACTGAACCCGGTCAGGCGAAGCAGGATTTCAGAAGAAGACAGCGGTTATGAGGTGCTCATCCTGGATACCTATGGGGAGTTGGGCCGTATTTATGGATTGGGGTGGGTGAGTTTTGTAGGAGGCAGTCTCGTACCTGTGGGCGGGCATAATTTGCTGGAGCCGGCAAGCCTGGGAAGTCCGGTACTCTTTGGGCCCCACACACACAACTTTGTCTTTATGTCCTCGGCTATTGTTAAAGCAGGGGGCGGGATACAGGTTCCCGACGCCAATGGATTATATGACGAAGTCAAAAACCTCTTTGACCATCCTGACAAACAGGCGACAATGGGGCGGAACGGCATGATGTTTGTGGCGCAAAATCGGGGCGCCGTAAAAAGTGCGGTTTCATGGGTCAAA
The DNA here is from genome assembly GCA_041685955.1 of Desulfobacteraceae bacterium. GTDB lineage: Bacteria > Desulfobacterota > DSM-4660 > Desulfatiglandales > Desulfatiglandaceae > JAIPDZ01. Next base: position 4,931 of record JAWLET010000165.1, read on the forward strand.
GAGAATATTCGAGCAGGAACATAGGATGAAAAGGAGGGCCTTAAAGCGCGCAAAACCGGATTGGTCCCGCATCCACAGGGAGTCTTCCTTACGGATCTATACCCCGGTTCTGGCACTGTTTTCAGCACTGTACAGGGGTGGGATTACACTTCGGTTGTGCGCATACAGACACGGTTTGTTCAAAGTGCGCTCTCTGCCCGGATTTGTGGTGAGTGTGGGCAATCTGACTACAGGGGGTACAGGAAAAACACCGGCGGTTATTACTCTGGGGAAATGGGCGGTTCAAAAGGGCTACCGCACGGCCATCCTTTCCAGAGGATTTGGCGGAAAGCATGGAGGTGAAGTGCTGGAGGTCTCTGACGGGACGCAAATATTGTATGATTCCAGCACTACCGGTGACGAGCCGTATCTGATGGCCAAGGCGGTACCGGGTGCGGCTGTGATAATCTCTAAAAAGCGGTATCGGGCGGGCAGGTATGCTCACGAAAAATTTGGGACCCAACTTTTTATTTTGGATGACGGATTTCAACACATTGGGTTGAAAAGAGATCTGGATTTGGTCCTGATCGATACATCCTATCCTTTTGGAAACTGTCATCTTCTGCCCCGGGGTCCCTTGAGGGAACCGGTGAGTGAACTGACCCGAGCGGATGCTATAGTGCTTACCCGGTTCAACAAGCGTGCACCGGGAGTAAAGACTGAGACCTTCTTGAGACAGCATTTTCCTTCCATCCCCCTGTTTTGTGCAGATCATGTGCCGGGGCAGGTGGTATTCCCCGGCACTTCGCAGATTCAATCTTCTGATGGTCTCAGATCCACGCGGGTGGTTGCTTTTGCGGGCATCGCGCAGCCGAAACTGTTCAAAGAAACCCTTGAAAACGCCGGCGCCCATGTGGTGCGCTTTAGGAAATTCAGCGACCATTATTCTTACACGCCCGGTGATATTGAAGCCCTGATTCGGATGAAGGAGGAGACAGGTGCAAGTTATATTTTGACCACGGAAAAGGACTGGATAAGGATCGCCGGGATAGGCTGCATGCCTTCAGATATGGCCTATTTAACTGTATCGTTTTCCTTTCTGTCCGGGTATGAGGAAATTTTCAAGATGATTGGAGAGGGTGTTGAGACTGGGCGAAAAGACATTTAGATGCATTTTCCTTGGGCTTTACGG
>JAWLET010000009.1:0-26392 GCA_041685955.1 Desulfobacteraceae bacterium
GAAATCGTGATGAGTGAGACCGCACTTTATGCGGATCTTGTACTTCCGGCCACCACATCCATGGAGTCTACTGATCTGTACCGAAGCTATGGCCACTACTATCTCCAGATGGCCCACCCGGTCACTCATCCTGTGGGAGAGGCCCGTTCCACCCTCGCCATCTTTCAGGATCTGGCCCATCGCTTCGGGTTTAACGAGCCCTGTTTCAGCCGATCCGAATCCGAGATTATTGAGGCCCTCCTGGCCTCGGATTCGCCTTATCTGAGCGGCATTACGCTGGATCGCCTCAAAACAGGACGCCCCGTTCGGCTTAAGATGCCGGCTGATATTTTTTCCAATGGTTTCGGCACCCCCTCGGGCAAGGTTGAATTTTATTCTCAGGATTTGGCAGAGCAGGGATTGGACCCGCTGCCCAACGGAGACCCCAGCGTGGATACGGCCGGTGAGGGTCGCTTCAGGCTGCAGTTGATTACCCCACCCCGTCATCAGTTTCTTAATTCCACCTTTAATGACGTTGAATACCTTCGTGAGCAGGCCGGCCCGCCCACCCTTCTGATCCACCCTGAGGACGCCCGACCCCGCGGTATTGAGGAGAATATGCAGGTGAGGGTCTTCAATGATCGGGGAGAGGTGATCCTATTTGCCCGGGTTACGGATCGGACCGGACCCGGGGTAACGGTGGCCGAAGGGCTTTACTGGCCCCGTTTTTTGCCCGGAAACCAAGGGATCAATCATTTGACCAGCCAGAATCTGGCGGACATGGGCCGGAGCTGTGCGTTTCACTGCAATCTTGTTGAGGTGATGCCCGTGAGCCATGGGTGAGAGGAAACCCGGAATACCGTGCTGAGCAGGGGTCGAAAAATAGAAAATATCGCTATTTTTATGAGGATTAATTGTTTTGTGATTTTTCTTGCAAAAGCAGAATGGTTGTGCTATGGACCGACGCAAAACACCACCTGAGGCCTTGTCATGAAGAAAAAGAAAGACACCATCAGCGCTTTTCTGGGGCAGGATACGGAATTTGAAGGAAAACTCTCTTTCCATGGCACAGTTCGTATAGATGGCCGATTTAGTGGGGAAATTTTTACTGACGGTACGCTCATTGTGGGAGAGGGGGGGACATTCGGGCCGACATCAAGGCGTCCCGGGTGCTCATCAGCGGGGTGGTCCGCGGTGATATTGTGGCCCGGGAGAAGATCGATATTTTATCCTCGGGTAAGGTGTTCGGGAATATAGAGACCGCTGTGGTCACTGTGGAAGAGGGTGTGTTTATTGAGGGAAATTGCGTCACCCGTACCTACGACGCAGAAGGGGACGGCAAGGTGGCGTTTTTGAACCAACAGCCCGAAGCAAAAAATGAGATGTGATAGTCAAAAAAGTTTTGACAACACACCTTTATTTTTGTAAAAGGCCTTACGCTCAAACGAAAATATCGCCCACTCGGCTGAAAATAGGAAAGAAAGGACAAAACGATCATGCTGAATATCGACGGTACCCTTATACTACAGATCGCCAATTTTCTGGTTCTTCTTCTGGTCTTGAATGTGATCCTGTATCGACCGATTCGAAGAATCCTGGATCAGCGGAATAAAGAAATGAGTTCCCGGGAAAGTACCATTGAGTCCTTTCAGGAGACGGCGCAGAAGTATGAGCAGGATATTGAAAAGGGGATGGTGACGGCCCGAAAAGAAGGGTTTGCCAAAAAAGAGGCCTTGAAGGCCGAGGGCGTGGAAGCAGAAAAAGGATTGCTCCAGGAAGCCGGCGCATCCGTGGAACAGAAACTCGGCGTTGCCAGAAAAGATATGGAAGGCAAGGTGACAGGTGTACGGCAGGCACTTGAGGACCAGATAAGCGATTTTTCCAATGAGCTGGCTGAAAAGATATTGGGGAGGAGCGTTCAATGAGCAGGTTCATGAGCGGAAAAGGGAAAACCATAATAATCTCGGGATTTTTCCTGATACTTCTTGCGGCGTTTTGTGGTGTGGCCTTTGCCAGTACGGGGGGAGGCGGCGGAGAAGAGGCTGCCCACAACGGTGGGTCGGTAACAGATCTATTGTATCGGATACTCAACTTTACCCTGATGGTCATCATATTGGTGGTGGTGATTAAAAAGACCGATATGCTCAGCTTTTTCGGGAGGCGGAAAGAAGAGATCCGCCAGAAGCTGGAGGAACTCCAGAAAGAGAAGGAATCCGCACAGGATCGTTGCCGGGAGCTGGAGGCCAAATTAAAGGACTTCGAACTGCAGAAAAAGGAGATCCTGGAGCAGTTCAGGGCAGAGGGTGTCAAAGAGAAGGAAAGGATCATTGCGGAAGCCAAGGTAAGGGCTGAACAGGTTCTGGCTCAGGCCGATCTGACCATTGAGCGGGAGATGGAAGCGGCCAAGAAGCGACTCCAGCAGGAAGTCGTCGATATCGCTGCCAATAGGGCTGAGGAAATCATTGTGAGCCAAATAAAGGACAGTGATCAGGACCATCTGGTTAACGAATTCATTGAAAAAGTGGAGAAACTACATTGATCGATTCTAAGGTTTCCAGAAGATATGCAAAGGCCCTGCTCGGTCTGGGGCAGGAGGATGGGAATTATTTGGAATATGAACAGAACCTCAAGGAGTTCGGAGATTTCTGTTCAGCCAATGAGGAACTCGTTAATGTCCTTTCCAACCGGTTATTTTCGGTGGAGGAACGAAAAAAAATCCTTGATGTGGTGTTGAAAAAGAGTAATTTTTCTGATCTGCTCAAAAACTTTTTGAGGCTTCTACTGGACAAAAACCGGATCGGTGCAATTCAAACAATTTCCGATTACTATTCGAAACTCACCGATGAAATCTCAAACATTACCCGGGCTGAAGTCATCACTGCAAGAACCCTGGCCGGGGATGCCCAGGAGCGGTTGATGAAGGCCCTGACCGACTTCACATCCAAAGATGTGAAAATGGTGGTAAGAGAGGACGATTCCCTCATCGGCGGGGTCGTCGTAAATATAGGGGATATGGTATTGGATGGTAGCGTGAGGGCCCAGATCCAAGGGTTAAAAGAATCATTAAAAAGGGGTGAATATAACTAATGGAGATCAGAGCAGAAGAGATAAGTCAGGTAATTCGTGACCAGATTAAAGACTACGAAAAGAAGGTAGAGGTCAGTGAGACCGGAACGGTTCTCTCCGTAGGTGACGGCATTGCCCGCGTCTATGGGGTTGAAAAGGCCATGGCCATGGAAATGCTTGAATTTCCTGGGGGTATCTATGGGCTCTGCCTGAATCTGGAAGAAGACAACGTGGGCGTCGCCATCATGGGGGATGACTCCAAGATCAAGGAGGGGGATACCGTAAAGCGTACGGGCCGGATCGCCCAGGTCCCTGTGGGGGAAGCGGTTTTGGGCCGGGTCATCGATGCCGTAGGCCAGCCCATTGACGGAAAGGGCCCCATTGATGTCCAGGAAACCCGGCGTCTTGAGGCTGCTGCACCAGGGGTTATCGCCCGTCAACCGGTGAACGAACCCATGTATACGGGGATCAAGGCCATCGACGCCATGACGCCCATCGGCAGGGGTCAGCGAGAGTTGATCATCGGTGACCGGCAGATCGGGAAGACCGCTGTCTGCGTGGATGCTATCCTGAACCAGAAGGATACCGATATCTACTGCATCTACGTGGCCACGGGCCAGAAAAAATCCACCGTGGCACAGGTGGTGGATGTGCTGGAAAAAAACGGGGCCATGGAATATACCACGGTGGTGGCTGCCTGTGCCAGCGATCCGGCCACCCAGCAGTTCCTCTCCCCCTTTGCCGGATGCGCCATCGGCGAATATTACCGGGATAAGGGACAGCATGCCCTGATTATCTATGATGATTTGTCCAAGCAGGCCACCGCCTACCGTCAGGTTTCCCTGCTGCTCAGACGGCCCCCCGGACGGGAGGCATTCCCTGGTGACATCTTTTATAACCATTCACGCCTGCTGGAACGTGCAGCCAAGGTCAACGATGAACTGGGGGCGGGTTCCCTTACAGCCCTGCCCATCATTGAGACCCAGGCCGGCGATGTTTCCGCCTATATTCCCACAAACGTTATTTCCATCACCGACGGCCAGGTATATCTGGAACCGAACCTGTTCTTTTCCGGGGTTCGACCGGCCATCAACGTGGGGCTTTCCGTGTCCCGGGTGGGGGGTGCGGCCCAGACCAAGGCCATGAAAAAAGTGGCTGGAACCCTGCGCCTGGATATGGCTCAGTTCAGGGAGCTGGAGGCCTTTGCCCAGTTCGGCAGTGACCTGGACAAGGGGACCCAGCGACAACTCAACCGGGGTCGCAAATTGGTGGAGGTCCTCAAACAGCCCCAGTATCAGCCCATGACCGCAGAAAGGGAAGTGGCCATCCTTTTTGCCGGTGCAAACGGGTATCTCGATGAGTGGCCGGACTCGGCCATTTCTGACTACGAGAACCAGATGTTGGAGTATCTGGACAGTAATCATCCTGATATCCTTAATGATATCAAGGAAAAAAATGATATTGCCGAGGAAACGGATGGAAAACTGAAAAAGGCCCTGGATGAATTCAAGGGGATTTTCCAGCCCGCTGACGCTGAATAAATTGCCCGGGCATGGGGCAAGGCAGGCAGAACCCGAGCCGCGGAGCCGAGGGTGGGGCGCCCTACAAAATACAACCACATATAAAAGAGAGAATGCGTAGATGGCAACCTTAAGAGATGTTCTTAGAAAGATAGGCGCTGTCAAAAAGACAAGGCAGATTACCCGGGCCATGAACATGGTGGCTGCTGCCAGGTTGCGCGGTGCTCAGGGACGGATGGAGAGCTTCGACCCGTATGCCACCAAGTTCTCGGAAGTTCTGGGTAGCTTGGCCAGCCGGATAGAACCGGATATTCATCCCCTGCTCGTAAAAAGAGAACAGGTTTCCAAAGTGGAGCTGCTCCATTTTACCGGTGACAGAGGGTTATGTGGAAGCTTCAACACCAACCTCATGACCATGGGCCAGAAGTGGCTGAAGGAGCAGCAAGGTAAGGGGCTGGAGTGCAGTTTGATGACGGTGGGGAAAAAAGGACGGGACTTTTTCAAGAAGAGACCGTTCCCCCTGACAGAGAGCTATGTCAATTTATATGGCAATGTGGATATCTCTTTTATCAATAACATGACAAAGGCATTCATCGACCGTTACCTGACTGAGACGGTGGATGAGGTCTATATGATGTACAGTCGGTTTGTCAGTATGGCCAGACAGACCCCTACGCTGGTCAAGCTCGTTCCGATAGAGCCCCCCAAGAGCGAAGGGGATCAGGACGTATCGGGTGCGGTTGAATATCTTTGTGAGCCTGATCCTGAATCACTCATGATCGAATTGCTGCCCAAGCATATCAGTGTACAGATAATGAATGCATTTTTGCAGAACGAAACCAGTGAACACGCCGCCCGTATGGCTGCCATGGATAATGCGTCCAAGAATTGTAACGAGATGATCGATAATCTGACCCTTGTTTACAATAAGGCAAGACAGGCCGCCATCACGGCTGAACTGATGGATATCGTGGGTGGTGCAGAGGCCTTGAAAGGGGCATAATGGTTTTCAATAATTAAGGAGGTCTTAAGTTTACGATGAATGCGGGTAAAGTAATGCAGGTCATAGGTCCGGTAGTCGACGTGGAGTTTGCAGACGGTGAACTCCCTGAGATTCTTACAGCTCTTCATATAACCAATCCAGCCATTGACGATACAGAGGACAACCTTGTTGTGGAAGTCGCCCAGCACCTGGGAGACAACGTGGTTCGATGCATTGCCATGGATGGGACCGACGGCCTCGTGAGAGGCCAGGCGGCCAAGGACACGGGCAAACCGATTCAGATGCCGGTAGGAGATCCGGGCCTGGGTCGAGTTCTCAATGTGGTGGGGAAACCGGTTGACGGGCTGGGCCCTGTCAATGCCACTGAATTTTATCCCATTCATCGACATGCCCCTGAATTTCAGGACCAGGATACGTCAGTCAATGTCTTGGAGACCGGGGTGAAAGTGATTGACCTTCTGGTACCCTTTCCCCGAGGTGGAAAAATGGGGATGTTCGGGGGCGCCGGTGTGGGCAAGACCGTGGTCATGATGGAAATGATCCACAATATTGCCATGCAACATGGCGGAATCAGTGTATTCGCCGGAGTGGGGGAACGGACCCGGGAAGGGAATGACCTCTACCTGGAAATGAAGGAATCAGGTGTTCTGCCCAAAGCTGCCCTGATCTACGGGCAGATGACTGAACCGCCGGGTGCTCGTGCACGAGTGGCGCTGTCAGCCCTGACTGCGGCCGAATATTACAGGGATGAAAAGGGTCAGGATGTTTTGTTGTTTATCGATAACATCTTCCGTTTTACTCAGGCCGGATCAGAGGTTTCGGCCCTCTTGGGGCGTATTCCCTCTGCAGTGGGTTACCAGCCTACTCTGGGAACGGACCTGGGTGAACTCCAGGAGCGGATTACCTCCACCAACAAGGGCTCAATTACCTCTGTACAGTGTGTGTATGTGCCCGCCGACGACCTGACAGACCCGGCGCCGGCCACGACCTTTGCCCACTTGGATGGTACGGTGGTGTTGGCGAGGCCCATTGCGGAGCTGGGGATATATCCGGCAGTTGACCCGCTGGACTCCACCTCTCGAATTTTGGATCCCAATGTACTCGGGACGGAACATTACAGTGTATCGAGGGAGGTTCAGCAGATCCTCCAGAAATACAAGGACCTTCAGGATATTATCGCCATTCTGGGAATGGATGAGCTTTCCGATGAAGACAAACTGACCGTGGCCAGGGCGCGAAGAATCCAGCGCTTTTTGTCTCAGCCCTTTCATGTGGCCGAGACGTTTACAGGTACGGCCGGAAAGTACGTGCCGGTAAAGGAGACCATTCAGGGCTTTAAAGAGATTATCGAAGGAAAGCATGATGACCTGCCAGAAGGGGCGTTTTATATGGTAGGCAACATTGAAGAGGCACGTGAAAAGGCCGAAAAGATGGCCAGCGACAACGAGTAGAGGGATGGGTCCATGGGAAAACTACAGCTGGAAGTTGTGACTCCGGAAAAAGTAATGGTAAGTCAGGAAGTGGATATTGTAGTGGCCCCCGGTTCCATGGGGGAATTCGGTATATTGGCAGGACATATCCCTTTTTTGTCAGGGCTCAATCCAGGGGAAATGCGATATTCAACCGGCAGTGAAACGGAGCGGTTCGCGGTAGCCGGCGGCTTTGTGGAGGTTTCCGAGAACCGCGTTTCGGTCCTGGTGGATGCGGCAGAAAAGGCCGCTGAAATCGATCTGGCCCGGGCCCGGGAGGCCAAACAGCGGGCAGAAGAGCGGCTGGCAAGGGAAAGGGCTGCAGGGGATGTGGATTATTTGAGGGCTGAAGCAGCTCTGAAAAGGGCTATCGCGCGTATTCGAGTGGGGGAAAAGCAGATGTAGACGCATTCTTGGGTGATGAGATCAATAGAAAGGGCAAGTCCATTGGACCTGCCCTTTTTTTATGTATTGATTTTTGTCCTTTTCAAGGATAGTATGCATTTTAAGATAAAAAGTGGCGATTTCAAAGACGATTATTAATTTGATACTTTTTTGCAGGAATGAAAGGATTTGATATTTATGGATACGGAAGAGACCAGGCAGTACAAGGTTTGGGGTTCTTCAGAAACCGGGGAAGAGGTCGATCAATTTCAGGTGCTTGAGGAAAAAGTTGATCACTTGATTGAAATGATCAAGACGCTGAGAAACGAACGGGATTCATATAAAGAGCGATTTGAGATTCAGGAGGAAAAAATCAGTGATCTGAACAAGCAGGTGGAAGCCCTGAAGGGAGGAAAGGACCGTGCCAAGCAACGGATTGTATCTCTTCTGGAAAAGCTGGAAACCATTGAAGATTAGCGTGTTTGTAAATATAAGCTGAGTGTGTTGATTAGGGCAATGGGAGATGGACGGACCCGTTAGAATCAAAGTTTTTGACCATGAATATCTCCTGAAAAGTGAAGAGGGAGAGGAACGGCTGCGCGAGATTGCGAATTTTGTAAACGAAAAATGGGACGAGATCAGAGCGAGTGCGGGAGAACTTTCGGAGACAAAACTTGCTATTCTGACGGCCTTTCATATTGCCAGCGACTATGTTCAGCTGCAGAAGGAACAGGAGGATTTTAAACGGAATATTCAAACGCGTGCGCATTTCCTGAACCATCAAATAGAAACGATTGACAAGGACTCATCATAAGGTCGGCCGTGTGAGCCATTTTGTCCATCTTAGAAATGACTAAGGACTTATCGGGATATTACTGCCAGGAATGATTCATATTGAGTTTTTTGTGTCGCCGATCGGGGAGTCGTTAGTGTATAGGGGATATAAAATACCCAAAAGGTCTGGAAATTCATCAGATTTGCCTTTCCTCTGGCTCGTGCCAGGCCACGACCAACCTCCCCTGCCGTATGCTCGGGCAATCTTATCTGGTGCCACTGATTGACGGGTTTATCCCTCAACCGGGAACGCATCCTTCCTTTGGTCCTTATTCCAAAGCGCGCATTTACGTATTCCAAAAACAGGTGTTGAGTTATAAAACGATGCGTCCTTCCCGGTTGTACGGGGAAGGATCTGTCGATTTACATAGGTGTGACACAAGGAGCGTGAAATGGATATGAACGCAATATATATACTGGGGATGATCGGGGTCGCCCTTATCGGAGGTCTGCTGATCGGTTTTTTTGTCCGCAAGAAACTGGTGGAGAGCCGGATTGAAGACGTTGAGGCCTATTCCAGGAAAGTGCTGGCTGAGGCCCAGAAAGAGGCCAGGAACACAAAGAGAGAAGCAGCCCTTCAGGCCAAAGATACCCTTTATCAGATGAAGATTGAATCTGAAAAGGAAACCAAAGAGAAAAAAGAGGCCCTGCGGATTCAGGAGAAGCGACTCAACCATAAAGAGGAAAACTTTGAAAAAAAGATTGAACAGCTTGATAAACGGGAAGAAAAAATAGCGGAGAAAGAGCGGGGAATTGATCGGCTTGAAAAGGAACTCCAGGAGCGGGAAGCCCGGTACAGCCGTCTGATTGAAGATCAGAAGCGGCAATTGGAACAGGTGGCGGGGATCACCGCTGAGGAGGCCAAAAAGGTTTTGATTGATTCCATGGAGATTGAGGCAAAACATGATGCCGCAAAAATGATTCGAAGGATTGAAAACGAGGCCAAGGAGGAGGCGGACCGCAAGGCCCAGGAAGTGCTCGCCCTGGCCGTGAAAAGATATTCAGGGGATTATGCGGCGGAAAAGGTGGTTTCGGTGGTCAATCTTCCCAGCGATGAGATGAAAGGACGGATAATCGGGCGGGAAGGGCGGAATATCCGTGCCATTGAAGCTGCAACCGGAATCGATCTGATCATCGATGATACGCCGGAGGCGGTCCTTTTATCGGGGTTTAATCCGGTTAGGAGACAGGTGGCCAAGGTCGCCTTGGAGCGTTTGATTGAAGATGGCCGGATTCATCCGGCACGGATAGAGGAGATCGTCTCCAAGGTTCGAAAAGAAATCGAGGCGACCATCAAGGAAGCCGGAGAACAGGCTACCTTTGATGTAGGGGTTCACGGAATTAACGGTGAACTGGTGAAGCTCATCGGGCGACTCAAATACCGTTCCAGCTATGCGCAGAACGTGCTTCAACATTCCTTGGAGGTCAGTTTCCTCTGTGGGATTATGGCTGCAGAGCTGAATGTAAACGTGAAGCAGGCCAAGCGGGCGGGATTGCTTCACGATATCGGCAAGGCAGTGGATCATGAAGTAGAGGGACCTCATGCCGTGATCGGTGCGGATCTGGCCAGACGGTACGGGGAGTCCAATCAGGTGATTCATGCCATCGCCGCCCATCATGAAGATATTCAGCCCGAGTCGGTTCTGGCCGTATTGGTTCAGGCCGCTGATACCCTGTCGGGGGCCAGGCCGGGAGCGCGTCAGGAAATGCTGGAATCCTATGTGAAGCGGCTGGAAAAACTGGAAGATATCGCGCTGGGCTTCAAAGGAGTGAACAAATCTTTTGCCATACAGGCCGGCCGGGAGATCCGTATACTGGTGGAGGGAAAAGTCATTGATGATGATCAGGCCCATTTGCTGTGCGCTGATATCGCCAAGAAGATCGAAAAAGAACTGACCTATCCCGGTCAGATCAAGGTGACCGTTATTCGGGAAACCAGGGCGGTTGAATATGCAAAATAGGGCGTGTGGTTTCACTCAATGACGGCGCGCCAATCTGCCCCCACCTGATCCGAATCTGAGGGTCAATTCTGTGGACTTATTTTTGAGCGAGCCCTAATCTTTGCCTTTAATAAACGCTTCAGTCATCCAATAGGCCTCATCATCGGTGTGCTGGCGGGGGGGATGCTTATAAAAATAGGCTGAGGGACCTGTCAATACCCCGCCCTGACCCCGATTCAGGGCCAGCTTTGCGCAACGGATTGCATCGATGGCCACCCCGGCGGAATTGGGTGAATCTTCTACCGCCAATCTCAGTTCCAGGTCCATGGGTATATCACCGAAGAGTTTCCCCTCCATCCGCAGAAAGCATACTTTGTGGTCCTTCTGCCATGCCACGTAGTCGCTGGGGCCGATATGGATGTTTTCGTCGTCCATTCGGTGACCGCAGACCGATTGGACGGCTTCGGTCTTGGATTCCTTTTTTGATGCGAGGCGTGAGCGGCTGAGCATATTGAGGAAATCGGTATTCCCTCCGGTATTGAGCTGATAGGTCCGCTCCAGCCTCACACCCCGTTTCCGGAACAGATCGGTCAAAGTGCGATGAATGATGGTGGCCCCCATCTGAGACTTGATGTCATCTCCCAGAAGCGGAAGTTTTTTTTCTTTGAATTTCATGCCCCATTTGGGATCACTGGCGATAAATACGGGAATATTGTTTACAAAGGCGACCCCTGCCTCCAATGCGCATTGTGCATAGAACCTGGTGGCCTCCTCAGACCCCACCGGGAGATAATTAATCAGAATTTCCACGCCGGCGCTTTTGAGGGTACGGATCACTTCCTCTTTTGTGGGTTCTGGGGTCTCAGCAGGCAGAAAGGTGTAGTTATCTTTATAATTTTTCATATGATCGGCAAGTCCGTCCAGCACCTTGCCCATATGGACATTGATACCCGAGCCCGGTACTTGGGGGTAGAGGGTATCGGTGCAATTGGGTGGGGAAAAAATGGCCGTATGGATATCCGTTCCCACCTTTCGTTTATCAATATCAAAGGCTGCAGCCACTTCAATGTCGCCGGGGGCGTATTCGCCGATTTGCCAGTGCATCAGGCCGATAACATCTTCAGGTCCTTTATCCCTGTAGTAGTGAATCCCCTGGATTAAAGAGCTGGCACAATTTCCAACACCAATGATGCCTATTTTTATCTTTCCCATAATTCCTTGGAACCTCCATGAGAAGCGTGGTATAGATACATGCCCTGTCAGAAATCGGATAACCTTAAACCGGGAGCAGTCGACCCCGGAGATAGCCATGGGACCGATAAGCTTCCGAAAGCGGCGGGAACCCCTGCTTTCCGCCCCAATCAGGGGCTTATATCATAAATATGCAAGTTTTGGAAGGGGTTCTATGTGGTTTGTTTGGGCCCAAGACCGAAATACCGTCCCTGCATCGATGGACCTGAATTTTTGTCCCCGTAAGCGCCATAGGATGGTTGACATGAGGGTTGTTCCACAGGGTATTGGCGACCTGGATGAAATCTGATATGATATTGTCTTATACACTCCGGGAGGCTCGTAAGAAAGATGTCTAGATCGGGTCGAAAGCACCAGCGTCCTGATGGTTACCAGGCGGACAGGGTCCTTTCCACATGGATGGGGAAGGATTCCTCGAACCGCGCCGAAGAAAATGCAGGGTCTTCAAAGGAAGCGGAGTTTAGGAATTTTTCCGACAATCAGCCCGTTGAACCGGACCGCGGTGGACCAAAAGGACCCGGTATCCTTAAATGGATATTTTTTATCCTGGTGGTGGTCTATACCCTGTTTTCCTACTTCCATGCGCCGATCCTGAGCCGTATCGGTGAGTTCCTGGTGGTTGAGGACCCCATAAAAAAGGCGGATGTCATCGTATGTACACCGGGCTATCCCGTGGAACAGTTCCTGACTGCGGCGGAATTTTATAATAAGGGCTTTTCGCCCCGTATTTTTTTACCCGACCCGTCTCCTCCGGCGGGGTTTGAGGTCCTGAAAGAAAGGGGCGGGGTCTATCCCTCCATCACGGATCTTTCTATGGTTGCGTTAGAGAGTCTGGGAGTGCCGGAATCCGCAATCATCAGCACAGAGGGGTCCGGCCGTACGCTGACCCAAACAGCCCGGGCGGTAAAAACGGTGGTCAAACAAGAGGGATACCATGCACTCATCATTGTGAGCCCGCCGTGGCGTGCCAGGTTGACCCGGGCCGTGTTCAAGGAGGCACTCAGGGATGGAAAGGTAGAATTGATGATGGCGCCGTCTCACTATTCCGATTTCAGGGAAAATGAGTGGTGGAAAAGCGATGCCTATTTGAGCACGGTGTTTTTTCAGTACGAAAAGTTGCTTTGGCACACGTTGAAGAATCTCTGGTAAATGTCGGTCATTCACCCATGGTCATACATTGACAACACAGTATGAAAAAATTATCCGGGAAAACCTTTCCAAGCGCTTTTCTCGGTTGCCGCCGGATCTGGCTGACCACCTCGGCGCAGAGGAGGGCCAGGGCGGCTTCCGCCTTCAGGCGTTCGGGGAAGACTGTTGTATCTGTCCGGAGGAGATACGTTTTTCAGGACAGTCCGGTGTGGACCCGCGAGGGGTTCTGGTGTCCCTGTATGTTCTGAATGTGAGTGAAGAAAAGATCCAGCTGGAGCCTTTCAGGGCATATAAGGAATTACCGGGAAGCATGCCCTATCAGGCCGCTTTCAGCGCTCACAGCGAACACCCTGTTGCGCGTGCCTGAGTAGGCCATGTGGGTTATGGGCCCCGGTCCTGCCCCTTATCCACTTTAGGGGGCTTGGGGTCTGGATGATCCGTTTTCAAAAACAGGCGGATGCAGATGTCAGCACATAAACCACCCGGCTGGAGACGACTTCTCTCTGAGAGTGTCACGGCCCTGGATGCCCTTCCTGTGGCTGTAGCCAAGGATGACCGGTATATTGAACTCCTTGAACGGTACCCGATGTGTATCAATCCGTATTATTTAAGCCTCATCCGGCAAAAAGATGATCCCATATACCGGCAGTGTATTCCGGATTTGCGGGAGATATGGGACCACACCGGTGTTGACGACCCCTTGAATGAAGAAGGCTGTTCTCCGGTACCGGGCCTTACCCACCGGTATCCGGATCGTGTCCTGTTCCTGGTTTCCGCCCGATGTGCGGTGTACTGCCGATTCTGCAACCGCAAGAGAAAAGTGGGCAGGGCGGAAATGGTAACAGATCAGTCCATCCGGGAGGGGATTGCCTATATCCGGGGGCACAGGGAGGTCAGGGATGTCTTATTGTCAGGAGGAGACCCGCTTCTTTTGGGGAACCAGCAACTTTACCATATTCTCCACCAGATCCGGGAAATATCCCATGTGGAAATTGTCCGCATCGGGACCCGGGTCCCCTGTACGCTTCCTCAACGGATTACGCCCCAACTGGCAAGAATGCTGAGAGAATTTCACCCTCTTTATATTCACACCCACTTCAATCACCCTCGTGAAATTACCCCCCAAGCGGCCCTGGCATGCGGCAGGCTGGCAGATGCGGGGATCCCCTTAGGTTGCCAGACCGTGCTCCTCAAAGGGGTAAATGACAGCCCCGGCATTATCAAAGAACTGATGCAACGGCTGCTCATGATCCGAGTCCGGCCCTACTATCTTTTTCAAGCGGATCTGGCCAAAGGGACCGCCCACTTCTGGTCCCCGGTGCGCCGGGGTCTGGAGATCATTTCCTCCTTGCAGGGATATACATCAGGACTCTGCGTTCCCCATTTTGCCATAGACCTCCCCGGTGGGGGCGGGAAGGTTACGCTTCTCTCGGACCATGTCCAGTGGGAAGCCGACGGCAGCCTCTCGGTAAAAACCTATGAGGGAAAAACCTGCCACTATCCCGTGACCGGGGAATGATGCGGCATCTTTGGGCCGGTGATTCTCACTTGACTTTGTCACCCAAAGCAGTTATGCATGGCACAAGTTTTTTGCGTGTTTTCATGGGTTCGTCGGAAGAGCGCTGTGTAATGGGATTGATAGCAGGCCCATGAAAGGACCCCGATTCGTGTTGCAAATAGAATCGGTGGCGTCTTGTTTCCTCCAACTCTGAAAATGTTCAGCGAACGCAATTCCCGCTGCTTGTTGGAGCGAAGCGGAAATCCCGCCTTGCGGGGCAGCGGGCCGCCAGAGGCGGTTAAAGGTTCGCCCAGTTAAATCCTTCTTTCGAAGATCCCGTCTTTAGCGGGGCGGAGGGCTGCAAAGCGGCATTTAACCGGGCGAGCGAACCAAAAAATGGTCAAAATTGTCCGCGCTTCGCGCCGACTCCCCACCCTTTGGGTGGGTCCCAGGTTTCCTTACATTTGGGAGATTCCCTGCAGTTCGCTGCAGGGATCTTCAATTGCCTGAAACGCTTCAGTGGTTGATAAACAACAGATCTTACGAATACCCGAGCCTGGTTAAGCTCAGGGAAGGCGTCCGTTTGCCAATGGAATTACTTGAGCCTCACTGGGGCTGGATAGGTGTAAATTCACAGTGGGCTGTTCGACGGGAGCCACAGCATAACCCGGGTGACTGGCTGCAACGTGGCCCCTGTGGTGGAATCCGGAAGATGAAGCGGTCTGCTTATCCTTTTCCGTAACATCATGGTTACGGATTGAAATACTAACATCTAAAACGGGTTAAGGAGGAGCTATGGAGGTCAAAAAAATCTTTTTGCCGGAATCGGAATTGCCGCGCCAATGGTACAATATCATGGCGGACATGCCTACACCATTGGAACCACCGCTTCACCCAGGGACCGGCCAGCCTGCAGGGCCGGATGATTTGGCACCCATTTTTCCCATGCCGCTCATCGAACAGGAGGTGAGCCAGGAGCGCTGGATCGATATTCCTGAGGAGATCTTGGAGAAATACCTGATCTGGCGGCCCACTCCTCTTTACCGGGCCTATAGCCTGGAGAAATACTTGGATACGCCGGCCAAAATATACTTCAAGAACGAAGGGGTGAGCCCTGCCGGAAGTCATAAGCCCAACACGGCCATTGCGCAGGCCTATTATAATAAGATTTCCGGTACCAAGAAGATCTGCACCGAAACCGGGGCCGGACAGTGGGGCAGCGCCCTGGCCTTCTGCTGTTCCCTTTTTGGACTGGAATGCAAGGTCTATATGGTCAAGATCAGTTTCCAGCAAAAACCCTACAGGCGGATGATGATGGAGACCTGGGGCGCCAACTGTGTGGCCAGTCCCAGCAATGAGACCAAGGCCGGCCAGTCCATTCTGGCCAAGGACCCCGATTCCCCCGGGAGTCTGGGTATCGCCATCAGTGAGGCGGTGGAGGCGGCGGTGTCGAGGGAGGAAAACAAATACTCCCTGGGAAGTGTATTGAATCATGTGATGCTGCATCAGACCATCAACGGCCTGGAGTGTCAGAAGCAGCTGGCCATTGCCGGAGATTATCCGGATGTGGTGATCGGCTGCGCAGGCGGCGGAAGTAATTTTGCCGGCAACTGTCTCCCCTTTGTAAGAGACAAGATCCATGGCAAGGATATCGACATCATCGGGGTTGAGCCCACATCCTGCCCCACCATGACCCGAGGCCCCTTTGCCTACGACTTTGGTGATACGGTGCAAATGACCCCGCTTCTGGCCATGCATACCTTAGGTCACAGCTTTATTCCGGAACCTATTCATGCGGGGGGCCTTCGATATCACGGCATGGCGCCCATTATCAGCCAGTTGGTGTTGGATAACCTCATCCGTCCGGTGGCTGTACACCAAATGGAAACCTTTAAGGCGGGGATCACTTTTGCCCGCACTGAAGGGTTCATCAGTGCCCCGGAGACAAACCACGCGGTGGCCATCACCATTCGAGAGGCGCTCAAGGCCAAGGAAGAGGGTAAAGAAAAGGTGATCCTCATGAACTGGAGCGGGCACGGCCTGGTGGATATGGCCGCATACGAGGCCTATCTTCACGGCAAGTTGGCGGATCATGAACTGGAGGGAGAGGCCATCCAGAAAGCACTGGATGAGATAGCCCCCCTTCCCAAGCCGAGGCAGTATACAGGATGAGCGGCTTTTGTTTTTGAAAACCGACACCGGGGTCTTTATGGGGACCCCGGCGCCTTTAAGGGGAAACAGGGCATGAGAAAAGACGTCAGATCCCCCGATGATAACTATATGATCCGTTGTCCCCGGTTGGGTCATATGATCAGTTTTTCCTATTGCCGCAGGGAAAATCAGGGACTGCCATGCTTTAAGACCCTGGACTGCTGGTTTGAGCACTTCCCGGTAAAGGATTTTTTGAGACAACATCTGACGCCGGAACAATGGGAGAAGGCCTTTAAAAGAGCTTCCAAAACCAAGGTAAGTTCCCTGATGGAATTGATTCAGCAGGCAAAAGAGAGGACGAAAGAAGACCGGTGATGAGAGAAGATATTTTTTTGGGAAACGGTGCAGTGGCCCTGGGTCTCATGGAGGCCGGCTGCCAGGTGGTGACCTCCTATCCGGGCACCCCCAGTTCAGAGATTCTCCCCGAGGTGGTCCGTCTCACCAAATCTCAAGGGCTGGAAACCTATGTGGAATGGTCTACCAATGAAAAGGTGGCCTTGGATAACGCATTTGCGGCAGCCGTTTCCGGGAAACGGGCGGCCTGCTGCATGAAACAGGTGGGGTTGAACGTGGCGGCGGATTCTCTCATGAGTGCGGCGTATATGGGGACCCGGGGCGGGTTTGTTATCATCTCCTGCGATGATCCCGGTCCTCACTCCTCACAGACCGAACAGGACACCCGGTTCATGGCCCGAATGGCCAAGGTGCCTGTGCTGGACCCCTCCAGTCCGGAAGAGGCCAGGGCCATGGCCGGTCTTGCCCTGGAGTTGTCCGAAGCTTTCCAGATTCCCTTTATCCTGAGGCCGGCCATTCGGGTCTGCCATGCCCGTCAGAACCTGACCTGGGGTGAGTTCAAGGGGAATGGCCAAAAGGCGTCTTTTGAAAAAGATCCGGGGAGGTGGGCGGCCACCCCCCGGTTTCGCTACCTGCTTCATAAGGAACTGAACCATAAACTCGGGGAGATCTCCCACAGGTTTGAAACGCTCTCCCCCTACAACCAGCACAATCTGGAACCCGGGAAGCGGTATGCCCTGGGCATCATTGCCGGCGGGGTCCCGTCGTCCGTGGTTCAGGATATCCTTTCTGAAGAGGCAAGGACGGATATCCCTGTGCTGAAGCTGTGCGCACCCTATCCCTTTCCGCAGAAACTGGCGGATACGTTCATGAATGCCTGTGAGAGGGTGCTTGTCATTGAAGAGACGGACACCCTTATCGAATACCTGCTGCGAGACAAAATTCAGGTCCTGGGACGACTCTCAGGGGATGTCCCCTCGGAAGGGGAACTGGTTCCGGAGGTGATTTACCGGGCCATGGACCGGGTGCTCAAGAATAACGGCTGGGAGGGGTTGAGCAAACCCGAAGATACCACAGGAGCCAGACTGGTGGAGAGCCTTGAACTGCCGGTTCGCAAGCCCACGCTCTGTCCGGGGTGCCCTCACAGGGCCTCCTTTTTCGCCATCAGAAAGGCCAGGCCAAAGGCCATATTCACCTCTGATATCGGATGTTATACCCTGGGACTTAACCTGGGGGCTGTGGACACGTGCCTGGATATGGGAGCCGCCATCACCATGGCCTCGGGTTTTTACCAGTCCTTCCGCAAAGATGAGGTGGAGCAGCCCATTGTGGCCACTATCGGGGATTCTACCTTTTACCATTCGGGCCCTGCCGGGCTGCTGAATGCCGTGTATAATGATGCACGGTTTATCCTGGTGGTGCTGGACAACCAGACCACCGCCATGACCGGGATGCAACCCACGCCCGGACTGGGGATCCGGGCCGATGGAAGCAAGGGGAACACGATCTCCCTGGAGCGGCTGATTGCCGGATGCGGGGTCGATTTTGTGGAGGTGATCGATCCTTACGATATCAAAGGGATGACGGCCTTGATCAAAAAAGCGGTTCAGTATGTGGAAGGGCCTGAAGGCGGTGTGGCGGCGATTATCGCCCGGCATCCCTGTGTCATTGCCTACCGGAATCAGGCCATTACACAAAAAAAGCGGGTGAGAGTTACCGACGATTGCGTGGAGTGTAATTTCTGCCATGAGCGGTTTGAATGCCCGGCCCTGTATAAAGACGAGGACTTGGGCCGGACCGCGGTGGATCAGGCCCTGTGCGTGCAGTGTGGTGTGTGTTTACAGATCTGCCCCAAAGGGGCTATTGTGGAGGCCTGAATAGGAGAACGGCAAAAGACCATGAAATATATGGATTTTATCTTAGGCGGCCTGGGCGGTCAGGGTATACTGTTCATGACCAAGGTGATGGCTTATGCTGCGGTGAACAAGGGGTTCAGGATCATGGGAGCTGAAACCCACGGAATGGCCCAGCGGGGCGGTTCTGTGGTGTCTCATTTGAGGCTCGGGGATGTACAGAGCACCCTGGTAAGAAAGGGATCTGGCGATGTTGTGCTGGCCCTGGAAGAAAACGAGGCTTACCGCAATGTTCCGTTCCTGAAAGCGGGTGGACAGTTGTATGCAAATGCCTCCAACACCACTTTTCCCCGAAAAGCGGCGAAATCATACTTGGACAGGATGGGCATTGTGTATCGCTGTACACCGGCTTCGGAGATTGCCGTAGAGCTGGGTGCGCCCATGGCGACCAACCTTGCACTGCTCGGCTTTTTCTCAGCCTTTCACACGGATCCGGTCGGTTATGAGGAGTTGAGGGCCACTATTGAACAGATCAGCCCTGAGCGGTACAAACCTGTTAACCTGAAGGTGCTGGAAGCCGGGTATCAGCAGGCTACCGGATGAGGGGATGATAACGGGTTGCCATGGGCCGGGAAGGAGAAAGTGTTGCTGCCATCGTCCTTGCGGCCGGCCGGTCCAGCCGCATGGGGAGGACCAAACAGCTTCTGCCCTTTTCAGACAGCATCCTTTTGTGGCGGGTGGTGGAGGCGGCCCTGAAGGCACGGTTAGGTCGTGTGGTTGTGGTTCTGGGATATAAATCAGGCGAGATCAAAGCAGCCCTGAAAGAACGGATAGATGCTTGCCCGCGGATCACGGTGGTTTGCAATCCGCATTTTGACCGGGGGATGAGCAGTTCCATTATTGCGGGTCTGTCTGCTGTGGAAAAATCCCACGATCATGTCATGATTCTCCTGGCCGATATGCCGTTTATTGGGACGGAGGTGATCAATCTTCTGCTGGATCATTATTTGGCCTCGGATATGCCCATAGGGGCCATTGGGGTGCCGGAAGGGATAGGTCATCCAGTGGTGTTCAGCCGCGCCTTATACCCTGAGTTAAAACAGCTCCAGGGGGATGTGGGCGCCAGACGGGTGGTGCAAAGATACCCCCAAAGGATTTGCCTGGTAAAGCCGACCGTGCCCTATGACAACAGCGATATTGATACGGCCTCGGATTATGCCAAGGCCCGCAGGATCGGGCACGGTAACTGTGCCTGAGGCAGGCCGGGGCACCCGCTTCAGGAGGGTATTTGGATGTGTGGCGACCGGGCCAATGAACAAAACAGGGCCTGGTTCTGATGTGGAGGATGCCTGTCTGACCGTTATGCAGGGCCGATGTCCGGGCTGTTGAGACTGCAATAAAGCACATATCCTGAGCATTGACCATTCCTGCCAGGTAAGACACGGCCGAGGGGATCGCACAGGGAGTCGATTTTTGAACAGGAGAACAAGATGGCGAATATGGTGGTAGTGGGATCCCAGTGGGGAGATGAAGGAAAAGGCAAGGTGGTGGATCTCTTGACAGCCGGATCAGATCTGGTGGTTCGATTTCAAGGGGGAAATAATGCCGGTCATACCCTGGTGGTGGATGATAGACAGTTTATTTTTCACATTGTTCCATCCGGTATATTATATGAGGACAAAAAATGCCTGATCGGCAATGGCCTGGTGGTTGATCCGGCCGTGCTTTTGGAGGAGATCAAAAATTTGAACGCAGCCGGGATTTCCATTACGCCAAAGCGGTTGTCCCTCAGCGAAAAGGCCCAGATCATCATGCCCTATCATAAGGCCCTTGATCTTGCCCGAGAGCGATGTAAGGGGGAAAGCAAGTTGGGCACCACCGGCCGGGGCATCGGGCCCTGCTATGAGGACAAGGTGGCACGGACCGGGGTCCGGGCAGTGGATTTGACAGAACCGGACACCCTGGAAGAAAAGATTAGGACGGCTTTGAAAGAGAAAAACTTCTTGCTGGAGAAATTTTTAAATGCCGAACCGCTGGAGACAGCCCCCATACTGGAGGCTTATTTGTCGTTCGGAGAGGCCCTGGCCCCTTTCATAACGGATGTTTCCCTGGAGATCGATACGGCTGTCAGAGCGAAAAAGCAGATCCTTTTTGAAGGGGCCCAGGGGACACACCTGGATGTGGATCACGGCACCTATCCTTTTGTGACTTCATCCAACCCCGTGTCAGGGGCGGCCTGTGCAGGGGCCGGTATCGGGCCCGGGTACCTGGACCATGTGGTGGGCATTGTCAAGGCCTATACCACCCGCGTGGGTGCAGGTCCCTTTATTACTGAGCTGGACGATGAGATCGGCAACCATATTCAGGACAGAGGAAAGGAATTCGGCGCCACCACCGGAAGACGAAGACGGTGCGGTTGGCTGGATCTGGTGGTGGTACGGGACTCGGTCCGACTCAATGGTCTCAACAGCCTGGCCATTACCAAGCTGGACATTCTGACAGGGATTGAAAACTTGAAGATGTGTGTGGGATACGACATGAATGGTAAACGCGTGGACCAGCGACCGGCGAGTCTCAAAAAAACGGCCCTGTGTACCCCGGTCTATGAAGAGATGCCCGGCTGGGAGGGGGACATCTCCGAGGCAAGAAACCTGGAACAGCTTCCTCCGGAGGCCTTGAATTATCTTCGGTTCATTGAACAATTTACCGGGGTCCCCATCTCCATCGTATCCGTGGGTCCGGGTCGGGATGAAACCATTGTGGTAAAATATCCCTCATAGAAGATTTCGGGCCGCTTATGGTGCAGGGCCTAAGGGGACGGATTATGGACAGGAACCTCAAAAAGCGCGGAACCCGCGCTTTTTTTGGCTCAACCTCAAAATCGTTTGACCATGCAGTCAACCCAATATGACAAGCCCTATGATGTTATTGTGGTCGGGGCTGGACACGCGGGCTGTGAGGCGGCCTTGGCGGCTGCCAGGATGGGACACCCCACGCTCCTTTTGACCATGAACGTGGATCATGTGGCTGCCATGAGTTGCAATCCAGCCATCGGCGGCCTGGCCAAAGGCCATCTGGTCAAAGAGATTGACGCCCTGGGGGGGGAGATCGCCAAAAATGCCGATGAGACGGGAATCCAATTCAGGCGGCTGAATACCCGGAAGGGCCTGGCGGTCCAGGGCTCCAGGTCCCAGAATGACCGGGATCTGTACCGCAAACGGATGACCTCGGTGGTGCAATCCACTCAAAACCTGGATGTGCGTCAGGCCATGGCGGACGGACTCGTGGTCAGGGAAGGAGAGGTCTGGGGGGTCGAGACCCAGATTCATGAGCGGTTCACCGGAAAGGCGGTTATTCTGACCAGCGGGACCTTTATGCGGGGGCTGATCCATATTGGTTTGGATCATTTTCCTGCGGGTCGCATGGGGGATCCTCCCTCATTGAAGCTCCCCGGGCAGTTGGCGGATCTGGGTTTTGAGATCGGACGGCTCAAAACCGGGACCACCCCCCGGCTCAACCGGAACACCATATCCTATCAGGATTTGACCTTGCAGCCCGGGGATGAAAATCCCAGGCCTTTCTCTTTCACTACCACCAAACTCCCCCTTCCCCAAATTCCCTGCCATATTACCTATACCCGTCCGGCGAGCCATGACATCATCAGAGAGGGCCTGAATCGGTCTCCGCTTTTCAGTGGGGTGATCCAAGGGGTGGGGGCCCGCTACTGTCCCTCCATAGAGGACAAGGTGTTTCGGTTCAGCCACAAAGACAGGCATCAAATCTTCCTGGAACCCGAAGGCCTGGACAGCCATGAGGTATATCCCAATGGTTTGGCCACCAGCCTCCCCATCGATATCCAAATCCGGATGATTCGGTCCATCCCAGGGTTGGAAAAGGCGGAAATTATCCGACCGGGATATGCCATTGAGTATGATTACCTGAACCCGCTTCAACTCAAGCCCACCCTGGAGACCAAGCTGGTGAAAGGACTGTTCCTGGCCGGACAAATTAATGGCACCTCCGGATACGAGGAGGCCGCGGCCCAGGGGCTCATGGCCGGGATCAATGCGGTCTTGAAGATCCGGGGGGAGGACCCGTTTGTGTTGTCCCGGGCCGAGGCCTATATCGGGGTGCTGATCGATGACCTCATCACCAAGGGGACCAGTGAGCCCTATCGAATGTTTACCTCCCGGGCCGAATACCGGCTCCTGTTGAGGGAGGATAATGCGGATTTCAGGCTGCGGGAAAAAGGGTATGAGCTGGGGCTGATCTCCCGTGAAGTTTACGATGGATTTTTGAAAAAGCGGGACCAGGTGGAGGCCCTGTTGAATCGGTTGCAGAGGTTCCGGTTGCGGCCTACGGCTGAGACAACCGAAGAATTAAAGGCCCTGGGGACAGCCCCCATCAAAAATGTGATCTCCCTTTCCCAGCTTTTAAAGCGTAATGATCTTTTTTTCGAGGATCTTTATGGGTTTGACGAGACCCTGTCCGGCACGAATGAACAGGTGGCCGCTGAAGTAGAGACCCGGATTAAGTATGAAGGGTATATTGCACGTCAAAAACGCCAGGTGGAAAAGATGGCCCAAATGGAAAATATTCGACTGCCCTCGGGTATAGATTACGACGCAGTACACGGGCTCAGTACAGAGGTGAGAGAGAAGTTGAACCACGTGAGACCACGCTCCCTGGGTCAGGCATCCCGGATTTCAGGGGTTACCCCTGCAGCCCTCATGGCTCTGCAGGTGCACATGAAGCGACTGGGGAGGTCCTGAGGGCGTGAAAAGATTCCGAAGGGGTGGAATATGGGCCTTGACCTGGATCTTGGTGTTGGTCTTTTCAGGGTGTGAAGACAAGGCCTCCAGCGGCGTGGACCAAAAACCTCAACCCATATCCATAAAACAGGTCAAAACCAGCCGGATTGAGGCCTCAACGCCCTATGATGATATTGTATATGTGGGTACGTTGGTCGCCGATCGTAAGGTAAAAATATGCAGTGAATCGGGCGGAACCATAGAAAGGCTCTATTTTGAAAAAGGGGATCACGTTGCAAAAGGACAGCTCCTGGCAGAGATCAGCACGAGCACCATTGCCCTTCAGGTGAAACAGGCGGAGGCGGCGGTGGAGGCAGCCCGAAGCCGGCTTAAAAAACTCAAAACAGGGAGCAGACCTCAGGAGATAGAGATCGCCCGTGCCCAGGTGGCAGAGGCGGAGGCGGCCCTGTTTGAGGCGGAGAAAAACCATAACCGGTTGAGCAGGCTTCACAAAATTAAGGCGGTTTCCAACAGCCAATACGATGAGGCCCAGAGACAATTGTCCACGGCCCGGGCAAAAGTGGAATCAGCCAAACAGCAATTGATCCTGGCCCTTGAAGGGCCCCGCCAGGAGGATGTCGGTGCGGCACAGGCCCAGCTGAGAGAGTCGGAAGCCTCCCTGGCCCTGGTCCGGGATCGGTTAAAGAAATCCAGGCTCCATTCCCCCATTGCCGGTATTGTTGCTTATAGAAATGTGGAACCGGATGAGGTGATTCCGGCGGGCGCGATCATTACCGAGGTGGTGGACCTCACCCGCATGAAGGTCAAACTCGCCGTTGGGGAAAAAGATATTCATCTGTTGAAGCCCGATCAGAGATATGCCTTTACCGTGGATGCTCTTCCGGAGGAGCAATTCCATGCCGCGTATTTTTTCCGTTCCCCGGCCGCTGAGCCCATAACCCGGTCCTTCCCGGTGGAACTCGTGGTAAAGGAACCGGATCAAAAAATGGCCGATGGCATGACCGTGAGGGTGAAACTCCCTGTAGCAGGCAGAAAAAAGCATATCAAGGTTCCTTCGGCCTGGCTCGCAGAGCAGGATGGAAAGATCGGATTGTTTGTGGTGGACAACAAAAAAGCCGTTTTTCAGCCGGTGACGCTTGGCTCCTACTATGATCAGCGGGTGGAAATTATAACAGGACTGGCGGACGAGAGCCGGATAATTACCAATCCGGCCGGACTCACGGATGGAGAGGCGGTGCGGGTGGTGGGAACAAAGAACGCCGAATATTGAACGTCCAACATTGAATGATAACTGTTCAACCTTTGTGCAAATTTTCCAGCTCCGACCAACCCTGAACCCGGAACCTCTGAAGCTTCATATTGACATGTTTCTCACCCGATTCGGCATATCCAGGCCCGTTGTGGTTCGCATGGCCCTGCTTCTCATCCTGATCTTCGGGATCTATGCCTACAAGTCCATGCCCCGGTTTTTGGATCCGGACATTACGGTGGGGGAGGGGCTGGTCATTACCATCTGCGAAGGATTTTCCCCGGAGGAGATAGAAAAACTGGTCACCCAGAAGATCGAGGATGAACTGGAAGGCATATCCGAGATCAGGCGGTTTGAATCCGATTCCTACGAGAGCACTTCCAAAATCCACATCTACTTCAACACCGACCTCACTGAATACGAAATCGACCAGGCCATGCAGGAGGTCAGAAACGGCGTGGACCGGGTGGATGACCTGCCCCCGGAGGCCAAAATACCCAGGGTGATTGAAATCGATGTGGCCATCTTTCCGGTGTGCATGGTGGGGCTGTCCGGCCGGATTCCCATGATGCAGCTCCAGGACATCGCCGAGGAGATCGGCGACACCTTTGAAGAGATCAACGGGGTGGCAGAGGTGGATATCGTGGGAGAGCGGGAGAACGAGATTTGGGTGGAACTGAATCCCCACCGGATGGCGGCCTATGAGATTTCGGTGCCGGAAGTGGTCAAGGCCCTTAAACCCCGCATACAGAACATCCCCGGAGGCACCATAGAGATGGCGGATCATGAAGCGGCCATCCGGATGGTGGGCGAACCTGAGGACCCCGAAGCACTGGGGGACGTGGCCATTCGAAGCATCAATGGAAGTACCGTGTATGTGCGGGATATTGCGCAGATTACCCCCACCCTGGAAAAGCCCTGGACCCTCAGTTTCATCGACAAGGAGAAGGCCCTGGTCCTGGGCATCAAGCGAAAAAAGAATGTCAACATGATCCAGATCGTGGATGATGTAAAAAGGGTGATGAAGGATATTCCGGCTCAGTATCCAGGCCTCAAGACCACCCTGTACTTTGACCAGTCCAGAGAGATCAAAAAGCGCATCTCCCAGCTCCAGACCAATGCCCTGTTGGGAATCCTGTGCGTATTTCTGATCCTGTGGGTCTCGGTGGGACTCAGGAATGCCCTGTTTGCATCCGTGGGTATTCCGGTGGCATTCCTGCTCACCTTTATCCTCATGAAGGCCTTCGGTCTTTCCATTAACGCACTGACCCTGTTTGCCCTCATCCTGGTCCTGGGGGTGGTGGTGGATGACGCCATCGTGGTGCTGGAAAACATCTTCCGGCACCTGGAACAGGGACGCTCCCTGGTCCAGGGCGCACTGGAAGGGAGCCGGGAGGTGGTGGCCCCGGTGCTGGCCTCGGTCTCCACCACCATGGCCGCCTTTTTCCCCATCCTGGTGGTGGTGGGAGGGGTGATCGGGCGATACATGTCCGCGCTCCCCAAGGTGGTGATGTTTGCTTTGATCGCCTCCCTTTTCGAGGTCTTTTTCATGCTGCCGTCTCATGTGACCGAGCTTTCCCCCAAAGGGGGAGAAAAGGCGGTCGGAAAGAGACGGTTCGACATATTCAGACCCGTACGCAGGGTGTATTATCCCTACCTGAGGCTTATTTTAAGGCACCGGTATATCTCGGTGCTGGTCATTGTGCTCTCCACGGCCCTGGCCTTTTTCCTCTATTTTCAGACCGATTTTATCATGTTCCCCAAGAGCGACGTGTTTCCCCGGTTCAATATCTATTTTGACCTCCCGGCCGGCTCCACACTCAAGCGGAGCCAGAACACCCTGATGGCCCTCTCCGACCTGGTAAAGGAGAAGCTTGGGGACGAACTGAAGGCCCCCATTGCCGTGGCCGGAATGAAGGA
>JAWLET010000166.1:0-6069 GCA_041685955.1 Desulfobacteraceae bacterium
ATCTGTTGCAGTTTTCCCCTGTCGGTCTCCAGAACAGGGATATTTTCCGCTACTTTGGTGCTGATGTCAATGGATCTATACTCTACCTCTTTGCCCGTAAACCCAAGCACTTCCAGAATGGCTTCTTTGAGGTTGATGGGTTCAATGCTGGCCTGGAGGTTCCGGGAAAATGTCAGCAGCCTCCTGGTGATGGTCCCGGCCCTTATCCCAGAGGTGAGGATGGAATCCACAAGGCCTATCAATTTGTCATCTTTGGCATAATCCCCCTTGAATGTGAACAGGTCCCTAATAAGACCGGCCTTTTCATTGATAATGGCCAGGGGGTTATTGATCTCGTGGGCCACACTCGCCGCCATCCGACCGATGGAGGCCATTTTGTTCTCGTACTCCACTTGATGGTGGCTGGCACTCCGCTTCTCGTCGGCAACCTGAATTTTCTTTACCATATAGGTGGCGGTACTTAAAATCACGGTCAAAATAACGGTGATACTGATCAGCAGGAAGGCGATAAGTTCCAGACCCACTTTAAAAGTGGGCGCCATACACTGTCGCCTGTTTTTCACAATCATCAGAATGAATGGTGTTTCATCAATATAATTGTATCCGATGATAAGGTCCTTACCCGATGGGCCCTGTTCTTCAAATACGCTGGTTTTCGATGAATATTCGGGAACCGAAAGGGGCAGTTTTTCAAGAATGCCACCATGGTAGCGGGAGGATGTCTGGAGAATTCCCTCCTGATTGATGATGAATGCGTCACCCATGCCTGCGAATGCCAGGTTGGATAAAAGCCCTTCAAAAGGGGCAATGCTCAGGGAAGCGCGAAGCACATAAAAAGCACCGCTTTCACTGGTTCCCCTGACGGCAATAACCATATGAGGCACTCTCCGGTATCCCAAAAATACATCGCTGATATACATGCCGGATTCCAACACCTGCTTGAACCAGTTTTGCCCGCTGTAATCTTTTCCCTCAAGGTTATACGGGCCCACATAATTCTCCTGATACCCTGCAGCATCGATCACCCCAATATCGACGAATCCCCCGCCAAAGCTTTGCTTGAGATTTTCCAGAATGTCAGAGAGCCTTTGCTTGTTGTTCAGACTTTCAAAGCCGTTGTCGTGAACGATAAAATCCAAGGCGAATTCTCGTTCTGTGAGGAAAAAGGATATGGCGCGTCGGGTATTGGATACATCCCGGGTGGTGCGGAGGAGGTATTCAGATTCGGTGGCGCTGTGCATGGCCCTGTAATTCATTACGGTGATGAAAATAAGCGGTAGCAGGGACACCCCGCCCGTCAACAAAACCACCAGCCTCCAGATGCGGCGGTACGTAAAGTGATACGTAGAGGTACCAGGCGAGCGCTCTTGTTTATCCCAGAAGGAGGGTTTTATTTTTTCCCAAAACGTCATCATAATCCAACCCGGTAAGAGGGATATGTCCGGAGGCTTTTTTGAGGCCTAACGGGTTTTTGAAGACTTCCTCTGGTTGATTTTCTCGGTTGCGCTTTTGATGGTCTGGCTCAGTTCCTCTATATCGACGGGTTTTTGCAGATACGCAAACGCCCCCAGTTCCATGCAGGTTTCCCGGTCCGCCTCCGATCCATGCCCTGTAAGAATGATAACTTCAATTTCAGGGTTCGTCTGCTTGACCCTTTTCAATACCTCGATGCCGTCAATGCCGGGCATTCTGAGATCCAGGATCATGACTTCGGGCTCGTCCCTCTCAATCAATTCCAGGGCGGATTCTCCGTCATAGGCCACGGCTGAACCCATATCCCGCATAAGCAGGCGTTCGGAAAGGGTTTCCACAAATTCCCGTTCGTCATCAACGAGCAACACCTTCGAGGGCATCTCGAAATCATGTTTTCGATATATGTCTGCCTGGTAAAAGTCTTTTCCGACCCTGACCTTCGTACTTTTCACACCCGGGACCTGATTTGCAATATGGATGAGCTCCTGTTCAAGTCGGTTCAACATGAGAACGTGTTTATTAATGGTCAGGGTGACGGCGCCGTCTTTGCTTTCCACACCGACATTATGACCTTCCTTGATCAGGCTTATTTCCACTTGGGCCGAAAGATGAAAATCCGCTACCGCCCTTTTTGATCGAGGCGTTGCCTGTACTGCCTCGTTTTTCATGGCCTCCCGAATTCGTGCGATGATTTCACTCTGACTCAGCTTGTCCGTGGGCAGGAGCATATCATACAATGACGCATCCCAGGGGTCATCCACCTCCAGCAGGTCATGGACCCAGGCGGCGGCATCCTCATCACCTTTCCGAATAAGCTTCACCGCGTCGGTTTCATCTAAGCTGTGTTCCTGAACCGCGGTTTGTATTCTGAAAGGCATGTCAGCCATAAGGCAGATCCGAAGCACATGAGTGATTTTCTTCGGAATTAAGTGTGAGGCAAATCCCTCGATTACGAGCTCCTCTTTGGAGAGTATTTGCGCCAGCGCCAGCTTAATGTAGGCAACAGATCGCTCTTTTTCGTGGGTGAATTTATTGAACACCGAGGTCTTGGCCGAAAGCGCACGGCTTATCTTCTGTGTCGATATGCCTGAAAGCGCACTCGCTTCAGCCACAATATCCGCGTTTCTCACCAGCTTGTACCCCGTGTCGGAAACCAGTCCGGCCACAACAGTGTCTTCACCGCAACAGGTGCCGCTGAATATGCTGATTACTGTCATTTGAGCCCCCTTTTCAATGCTTCCTGCCTGGAAGTCTTTTTAAAACACCACCGTGCTCTCAATTGCCGGCTTATTTTGTATTGGGTCAAGATGATTATCATTGTTTTCCATTCGTCAACCCGTGGTTATGGAGAAGGGCAAACGGGAAGAAGCGGGCAGAATTCCTCCTTGCCTAACGGATGTGCTTCTTTGTGAACGGATTCAATGGCCTTTTCCATTGTCGGGTACAGGTGGTCCCTGCCTATTTTGGCTATGAAGAAGGTACGTTCCAATACTTCCATGACAGATTCATTCACACCGCTCATAGAAATATCCACTCCTGCACTTCTGACCCTGTCCACCAACAAGGACAGGGTCTCTTCGCCTGAGGCATCGATATCATTGATGCCGTTGCCCACAATGATGATGTGTTTCAAATCTTTCTTACTGCGCATGAATTCCGTTACTTTGTCCTCAAGATAACTTGCATTGGCAAAGAACAAAGGTCCATCGAACCGGACCATGGAAATGTACGGGCATTCCTTCAATCCGTGTGTGGTCACGCAGCGAAGGGCCTCATCTTCGTGTCTGGAGAGGGAAACCACCTTGGGCCGCATGTTCTTGTACAGAAACACGCCAAGGGAAAGGGCCACCCCGATCATAATCCCCTTATCCAGATGGGGCGCAAAGCCCAGGGTGCACACGAACGTGATAATGGAAATGGCGCCGTCATACCACTTGGCTTTCCAGGCGTGCACGAATCCGGAGACATTGATGAGACCGATGACTGCCATCATGATCACCGCGGCCAGAACCGACTGCGGAAGATAATAGAGGAGGGGGGTGAAAAAGAGGAGAACGATCACCACGGCGAAGCCCGTAAATACGCTGGAGAGGCCTGACACAGCGCCGGCCTGGAGGTTGACTGCGGATCTCGAAAAAGATCCGGACACGGGATAGCTTTTTCCCATGGCACCGCATATGTTGGCCAGGCCCTGGCCGATGAGTTCCTGGTTGGGATCCAGCCGTTGACCAGTCTTGGCTGCCATGGCCTTGGCAATGGAAATGGCCTCCATAAAACCGAGGAGTGATATGATGGCCGCATAGGGGAACAGATGGAAGATGACGTTTGAATCGATTTTGGGCATTGTCAACGACGGCACTCCTCTGGGAATTTGCCCCACAACCGCGCCGCCCCCCATCATGATCAGCCCATCCTGGGGCAGGGGGGTGTTCCCCACCTTGATGCGCCAAATACGCCCGTCGTGGTCACTTCCCGCCGGGATATGACCGTCTCTATAAAATGTCAAGGAGCCATCCGGTTCATGAACAGCCCTCAGTTTAAAATGCCTGAGCTGATCACGATAGGCGTTCGCTTTTTCCTTCAACCGTTCGAGCTGGAGTGTGAGACGCCTTGCCTCATGCTCCGCATTGAGGGCTTCACCTACATTATGGGCCTTTTTGGCTTGGTTTTTCGCCTCATTGGCTTCTGAGCGTTCCTGGGCGAGCTGTGGTATCTTATGGCATACCTCGTTGAAGTCTTCAATCAACTCCCGTACCTGGGGAGAGGCGATAGAGGAGATGTCCACTGTGGTGTTATGTTGGAATCCTGTGGCCCATGCCAGAATGGTGGTCACTGCCACTGCCACCAATACATTGGGAATCCGGGGCGAAATCCACTTCAGTCCGTACATGATGGCAAAAGCAAGGGCGCCCATCAAAAATGTGGGCCAGTGGGTATAATGAAACGCGGACTCAATAACCCGGATAATGGTTTCATAATGATGCTCGGCCTTATCCACATACACGCCGAACATCTTGGACAACTGCGAAGAGGCGATAATGATGGCCGCGGCGTTGGTAAAGCCGTTGACCACCGGATGGGACAGGAAATTGACCACGAGGCCAAGCCGTAAGAGGCCCAGCATAAGCTGAAATACCCCCACCATGAGGGCGAGCATGATGGCATAGGCGATATAGCCCTCACTCCCTGCGGTGGCCAAGGGTTCAAGGGAGGCGGCGGTCATCAAAGAGACCACTGCCACGGGGCCGGTGGCCAGTTGACGGCTGGATCCGAACAGGGCGGCAATCATGGGTGGAAGAAATGAGGCATAAAGACCGTAATAGGCCGGAAGCCCGGCCAGTTGTGCGTAAGCCATGGACTGGGGTATCAGGACCAGTGCCACTGTCAGCCCGGACAGGGCATCAATCCTCAAATCACTCACGCTGTAACCCTTAAACCAGGAAATAAACGGGAATATCCTATTAAGCATTTTTATCACCTATTCCGGAATTGTCTTGATTCCGAACCATTTTTCGACAGGCCGTGATCAGTTCAGTGTAAAGGGAGCCGGCGTCATAGAGTTCATACGTATTGAACCTCACAAGGCCGTCCACCATGGAAAAAATGATCAGCGCCGTCTTTTTGGGGGGCACCGACACCATGGAACCATCCGCCTTCCCCTTGACCAAAGCATTTTCAAAAATATTAACCAAGCCATTATAGATGCTCTCCAGATGTTCTTTGCAGGCCTCATTGACCCTGGCCAGCTCATAGGCATCGTGACGGTGTAAAAGCAAAAACCGATCTTCCATTTTTTCGGCCAGAGAAAGGTAGAAGGAGAGGACCCCTTCCAGCATCTCCATGCCGTCTTCAAACTCCATTTCTCTTAGATAAAGGTCAAATTCGTTCATCACGTCCTGCCTGAATTGCTCAAGTATGGCCAGGAACAGATCTTCTTTGTTCTTAAAATGGTAAAAAATGGTCCCCTCAGCTGCGCCGGTCATGTGGGAGATTTCCGACATGCGGGTATTTTCAAACCCTTTGGTGGAAAAAAGGATGGTGGCGGCATGAATTATAGCGTCTCTTTTAGACATATGGTCAAAATCATTTGAGTGAAAACCGACTGAGCGCTCAGTTGGGGTTATTTTTTGAATAATCTGGCATCGGGTGTCAAGAAAAAAAGTCACTTTTTAAAAAAAATAAAAGAATGGAGATTCCTAATTTGTAGAAAACTCATACTTCAAAAAGCGAGTTGAAAACCTCATTTTACCTTTCCACACACTGGCAGGAATATATCCTGTATGGACAACGACATTCTTTCAGTGGTTTACGTGGTGTCCAGACCCGGGGCCCGTTTTACCCGAAAGGATTTTTATCTCATAAAGAATATCTCCGAGACGGCCGGCAATGCCATTTTAAGGGCCAAAAAACTATGGGAGATGACCCAGGAAAAGATGGCCATCAACCAGATGCTGAGGAGACCCAAAGATTGATCCAGGGCAATTGGAAAGTCTATGATCGGGGCCGGCATCAGTTTAAAGGCATGGACAGGCCGCTTCAGGTCTACTCCCTTAAAAAGGCGGAATGACTTGAGGCATTTCACCCAAAGAATGGAAC
>JAWLET010000167.1:0-6006 GCA_041685955.1 Desulfobacteraceae bacterium
CGGCGTCCTCCCAGGAGGTTTCGCTGGTTCCGACCAATTCAATGATTTTGTAGGTACTCCCTGCCATTCTAAGTCTCCTTTCTTGTTAGGGGTTCGCGTTTCATCCGCGGCATGGGTTCAGGATGGGGTCATCCCGGGCATGCCTTGCAAATCTACATTAGCCCCATATAAATGCGAAAGATATGGGGTCTATGCTGTATATTACGGCCTCAACGGCCTTACCGATGAACGGGGATTGCAAACCCTCCATCAGCCCGAAATACCGTATACACCCTATAGCTCAAGGGCTTTGACTTTCAATAATATGGATTTTATATTCTGAGGGATTAAAACAGGAAAGGAGAAAGATCATGCGACCGATTCAAGAGCAGATGATATTGATCACCGGAGCAACCGACGGCATCGGAAGAATCACGGCGGAAAAACTGGCTCAGAAGGGTGCCTCTGTATTGATTCACGGACGATCGCCTGAGAAATGCGAATCCATTCTGAATCAAATCCGGGAAAAGACAGGGAATGAAAAACTGGGTAGTTATGTGGCAGATTTCTCATCCCTCTCCGAGGTGCGGGATCTGGCAGAACAGATTGCAGCGGTCCATTCCAGATTGCATGTGCTGATCAACAACGCAGGGGTGGGGCCTCCCAAGCCGGCGGGGGAAAATCCGTTGAGTAAAGACGGATACGAACTCTGCTTTGCGGTCAACTATCTCGCCCCCTTTTTATTGACCCACTTGCTAATCCCCCTTTTAAGAAATGGGGCCCCCTCACGCATTGTCAATGTAAGCTCTGCAGCCCAAGAGCCCATTGATTTTGATATGATGCTGGAGAGAAGTTACAGTCCCTGGAAGACCTATGGGCAGAGCAAACTGGCCCTGGCCATGTTCACTTTCGATATTGCGGAACAGCTCAAGGACGAGGGTATCACGGCCAATTGCCTTCATCCGGGATCGCTGCTGGACACCAAAATGGTGCGGAAGAGTTTCGGTGTTCCCCAGGGGAGTGCTGAATCCGGTGCAGAGGTGGAGGTCTATGTGGCCACACACCCGGCCCTGGAGGGCCAAACCGGCAAATACTTTGACCAAATGCGCGAGGCCCGTGCCCACGAAGCAGCCTATGATCCTGAAGTGAGGGAAAAACTGAGGGTGTTAAGTGAGGAATTGAGCGGAATCCAACAGGTTCAACTTGAACCTTGAACCTCTGAACCTCTGAACCCTTGAATCCCGCTGCAAGCGGGAAACCTTGGAACCTTTGTTGTAGCGAAAGGAGAAGAGATGTCCACAAACAAGTCAAGGGCCCATGTGATGATCAGCGGCCGTGTACAAGGGGTTTTCTTCCGGGCGGAGACGCGTGAGACGGCTCAAAGCCTTGACCTCTCAGGGTGGGTCCGGAATACCCCTGACGGTCGGGTGGAGGCGGTTTTCGAAGGCAACAGCGATGCTGTGCAGAAAATGGTGGAATGGTGCAAAGAGGGCCCGCCCTCCGCCCGGGTGGAGCATGTGGATGTGGATTATGCGGATTATATAGGGGAGTTCGATTCGTTTTCTGTGCGCTACGGTTGACAGAAAGTTGGAAAAACCGGGATTACGGGCTTTGGATTCACGGCTGTGTCCCGCTTCAAAAGGGCCAGTTAGACCCGTATAGAGAAACTACTGGTTGCTATGAACGGCCGGTACTTTGAGCAACAGGGCGCCCCCGGCCATGAATAAAAGGGGAATGGCCGCCATCCCGATCCGCTGATTCCCGGAATAGTGGGTGAGCCACGCCACCAAAAGCGGACCCGCAAAGGATGTGGCCTTGCCGGAAAAGGCATAGAGGCCAAACATCTGATGATACAAGTGCTCGGGAGCGGCGCGGGCCATATAGGAGCGGCTGGCCGCCTGCACAGGTCCCACGAACAGACCCATAAATGCCCCCGCACTCCAGAAAAACAGGGGCGTGTGGACTGACAGGATGATCAGGCTTCCCATGATCAACCCGGTAAGCGAAATCAAGATGGTGGCTTTGGGACCTATGGTATCGTCCACCTTGGAAAGAACCAAGGCCCCCAACCCTGCAGATATGTTCAAAACAATCCCGAACAGCAGGACCTCCTGTTCGGTCATGTCAAAAACGCCTGCCGCATACACGCCGCCCAGGGCAAAGATGGTGGCCAGACCGTCGATATAGGTCATGCGGGCCATAAGGAATAGAAAAATATGACGGAATCGACGAACCTCCCGGGCCATCTGTATCAGCTGGCCGATGCCGGCCGGTATGGCTCGAACCAGGGGTTTTCCCTGGCCGCAGGTGTCGGGCACCAGGCATATTAAGGGCAGGGAAAAGACCAGATACCAGCCCCCCGCCAAAACAAAGCTGGCCCGAATACGCCGTAAAGCGCCCTGGACCCGGTCCGCTTCCGTCGACGTTCCACCTTGAATAATCCACAGGGCCAGTATTAGACACACCAGCCCGCCTGCATACCCCAGTCCCCATCCCCATCCGGACCAGCGGCCCAACCGATCTTTGGGCGCCAGTTGTGGAAGCATGGCATTGTAAAAAATGTAGGAATACTCTGACCCCACCATACCCAACCCCACCAACACCAGGGCTGGCCAAACATAATCCGGTGACGGCTTGACAAACCAGAGCAGGCTGGTGGCCAGCACACACAGGAGCATAAAAGTGATAAGCCAGGGCTTTCGACGGCCGTTTTGGTCTGCAGCCGCTCCCCACACCGGCCCCCCCAGGGCCACCAACACCCCGGCGACAGCCACCATATTTCCCCACAAGGTACTGCCGGTCACCCCGTCCGGGGCAATACGGCGGGTGAAATAGGCGGAAAAGATGAACGTCAGGATGACTGTTGCAAATCCGTTGTTGGCCCAGTCATAAAAGGCCCAGGCGATCAGAGCAACCCTGGAGCTTTGGGTGTTTTTCATGACTACAGGTTGGCTATGGCCTTGGGAAGGAAAGCCCTCCAAAGGCCGGTGATCATTTTTCAGGACCCGGATTGGGAGCAACGATCTTCCCAAGATGTGCGACTTCCTGGTGAAGGCCTGAAGTGATGCGATCCATTCGCTTTTCCCCTTCCCCCTTGTCTGCCAGCGTATCCGGGTCGAGCCGGGGACCGAATGTCAAGTGGATGGTCCCTGGACGGGGAATTGCCCTTCCTCGCGGCAGGATCCTTTCTGTTCCATGCACAAATGCGGGTATGACAGGCACCGGGTAATGGGTCAGCAGGAGACCGATACCCGATTTAAAAGGTTGAAGTCTGCCGTCCGGAGATCGTTCCCCTTCCGGAAACCAGACCAGCCCCTGACGGCGGGATAATACTGTGGCAGCCAGGGCCATGCCGGATAGTATTCCGTGCTCCGGATCGATGGGTATGGTGCGGGACAGCCGGCTGAAATACCTGAAGAATACGTTCTTAAAAGCGGCCCCTGTAAACCCTGCCCAATAGATCCGATGCAGCCTCTCAAGGTCCAGGGCCGCGGCTACGGCAAATGCATCGAGATAACTCACATGGTTGGGGGTAATGATGAAAGGGCCTTCTGTCGGTATATTTTCCGTACCCCGGGAGGAGAACTCAAACATGTGGACAGCAGTTTTACGAAGCAAGGAATAAAGAAAGGTAGCAAGACCGTCCTGGACTGTTCCTGTGGGCTGGACCCAGCGCATTTGTTCCGCGGTCAACACCTGCTCCGGTGATTCCAGGGGAGAGACCGAAGGATGCGTTTCTCCGCCCGCGGCCTTACGGATTACAGTCTGGAGCAGATCTCTGACAATGACCACTTCACTGATGTCTTCTTCATCCAGTTCAATACCGGTCCTTTGCCCGATTTCCAGGGTCATATTCAGCCACTCCATGGAGTCCACCCCCAGGTCCAGTTCCAACCGGGTGTCCGGGGAAAGCCGGTGCTCACGATAGCGGTGGATGAGCCAGTCCCAGACCTTATGGGCTTCTGGGGTTTCCAGAAGGCTGCGGTCCTGAACGGACATGTCATCCAGGGGGACCGGACCGGTTTGATCGGATTTGGAGGAGGCCCCCTGCTGGGAGCGGGCCTGTTGAAAGATGTCTTCCAGCAGGTGTCTGCGAATTTTCCCCAGACGGGTCCGGGGGAGGGGCCTTTGGGTCAGCGCGAAATCATGGACATGCTGGTACGAGGGGAGTTGACGGGTCTGCTGGGTCATGGCTTCCTGCACGGCCGGCTGTAACGTTTCAATGTGTCTAAACCGTGCTTCAGACAACTCCGGGACGATGACCGCGCTCAGCGTTCCATCTTGTTGCTGAAACACCCCTGCTTCCCGAATGAGCCGATGGCCTGCGAGCCGGGTCTCAATGGCATGGGGCTGAACATTTTCACCCCCCGGGGTGACCATGAGGGTGGAGACCCGTCCGGTCAGGTGAAGATAGCCGTCCGGGTCCAGATACCCCAGGTCCCCGGTACGGAACCATCCGTCCGGGGTAAATACCTCATCGGTCTTATCAGGCAAGTGGTGGTAACCCGAAAATACATTGGGACCCCGGACCTGTATTTCACCGTCGCTTCTTTGATCACCAAAATCCGCTGATTCACTGGCGTCGATGCGGAGATCGACCCCCTTCACAGGGCGGCCCACACTGTCGAGATGCGGGTCGCCGGGGAGCTTGAGGGTCAGAAGGGGGGCAGTTTCGGTAAGCCCGTAACCGATGGCCACCTGCCAGCCTAAGTCCTCCAGCCGGTGGGCCAACCGGCTGGACATGGCCGCCCCGCCCGAGGCCAGGATACGAAGACTGGGTGCGAATCGTCGGCGAACGGGGCTGAACAGCCATTGGGTGAAGGACCAGCCGGTCTTTTGATTCAGGCGCTCATTTGCGGCAAGGAGGGATTCAAACAGACCCCGGGTCACGGTATGGGACTCAAACTTTCGGGCAATGTTGCCGAACAGGGCCTGGTACAGGCGGGGTACACCCAAAAGGAGGGTGACATCTCCTTCCCGAAGGCTCCGTACCATCTGAGGTCCGGTCAAGGAATGGGGAAGGACCATGGTGGCCCCGAGGGAAAGGGGAGACAGCATGCCGATGACAAACGGGTAGACATGATGGACCGGCAGCGGCAGCAATACCCGATCCCCGGACATGAGAAAATGGGTTTCCTGCACCGTATGAATCTGGAACACCAGATTGCGGTGGGTCAAAGGGACCCCCTTGGGTGGACCTGTGGTCCCGGAGGTGTAAAACAGGGCTGCAGGCTGATCTATCCCGATTTCGGGCAACGGGTGCTGATTTTCCGTCAAAAGGCGTTCCCAGCTGTTCGGCTCCTGGGGAGCCTTGTCCAGAAGATAGAGGGCGCATCCCTTTGGAAGGAGCTGCCGGAGCTGGCTTTCGTGTGCGAAACGGGTGAACATGCAGTAAGGTTGGCTGTCCTTTAGGATCCGACCCAGGGTTTTCCTGTCGAGCTGCAGGTCCAGGGGCATGACCACGGCTCCTGCCTGGAGAACGCCGAGGCAGGTCGTGAGCCAGGCTGCATCGAGGGGCCCCAAAAGTCCCACCATCTGGCCGGGTTTGACCCCCTTTTCCATTAGGCCCCAGGCGAGCCTTTGCACCTTTTGAAAAATGTGGCCGTAGGTGTAGGACTCAAGCCCTGTTTTGCGCAGCCGTATCAAGGCGGTTTTCGGCCCCTTTTGCTGAAAACCGTCAACCAGATCTTGCAGGGTGTGCAACGAAGTGGTATTTTTATGGCCCAATATCTCACCTCCTGTATCGTCTTAGGATAAGAGAATTACTTTCGAAATTCTATGGGGCCTATCCTGTAGCGGAGTGCGGAATAAGGGGGGTTTTGCAAAGCGGAGTACAGCATCGAGGGGGCCGGGTTACAGGATCGACCTGATTTACCCGAACGGGTGGGCGCCTTAGAGTCTTAGATTGAAACTTCTATGCAAAAAACCAAGATGTTTTGTTGAGGTTAACGCCTTTGAATCATTAGCGATAAAGGTGTCAGGTGTCAGGTTTCGGGTGTCAGGGTTTATTGTTTGCTGAAACCTGAA
>JAWLET010000168.1:0-5988 GCA_041685955.1 Desulfobacteraceae bacterium
CTCAACAGCTCTTTGGAGCTTGTGAGCAACCTGGATACGGCCGTCGTCTCCGCCGGACACAAGTAGCCCAAACAAACCGTCGGTTGACAAAACTCAGGAACAAAAACGCCGGAACCATGACCTTTCAAAGGGTCATGGTTCCGGTATTTGTTTTTGAGCACAAAACGCCATTTGTGGAGCCCCATACGGTCTCTGCCCCATAGCAAAACAAGAAGTGGGACGTCTATAACTTGAAAAGTTGACAATGGGTTGAAGATGATTTAGGAAGTTCTTCTGCTGAGACAAGCCGGAATCGATACGTGCGGAAGCCTTTATCGCAGCATGGTGAGGGAGATTCAGCGTTAGAAGATGTTCAGGGAAGACAAAGAGCGCAATGATTTCCTATCGCGCCCCGGGAATAACCTTTCCGAGGCCTCAGCCCATGGGTTTAAAGCCTCCCGCCCGACCCCTTTGACTGTTTTTTCCAGGAAGGAGATGATATGAAAAAACAACCCATCAGAAAAACAATATTTTGGACCAGGCGCCTCGCTCCGCTGGGCGTGCTGTTAATCCTGTTATTCACCCTGTCGTGTTCAGACTCGGGCTCGTCCTCTTCACAGAAATACTTCACTGTTGCCGTGCCCAGCGAAAATGAGCGGTATTTTGGCGAGAAGCGGGATTTCTATGTGGTGGGGTATTTTGAAGAGGGGGCCCGGAGAATCGGGAATATCAAGATCGAACTGTTCAGGGGAGAAACCGCATCAGGCGCCCCCGTACGCCTGGTCCAAAGTGAGGTAAACGCGGCCGGCGTAACGCCGGATGACGCCATCGAATCCAACTATCCGGAAGGGGAGGGCTGGAATCTCGAAAAGGCCCCGGATCTGGTGAATGACCCAGGCGGATTCTACTTTCCCGGCAACAAGGTCCTGGTCACAGACAGCTATTTTGGGGGGCTCATACTGGGCGGGGCCACCAAGGATTTTGATACCGATTATGCGGATGCCTCAGGCAACCCTCTAAAGGACCTGACAGAGGGGATCTATGCCCTTCGGGTCACGGCCGCTGCCGGGAACGTGGTCCTGCAGACCGAGACCATGAACCTTTATTTCGCACCCATGGCCAAATTATTCGGCGCCTTTAGACCCGACAATCACAAGAGCAAATTCGAGGCCTATGCCCGGGCCAATCACTACAGGATGTTTCTGGATCCCTTTGCCGGGTACTTTTTCCCCGAAGGCTTCTCTGTGGGAAGCTACGAGATCCAAAAGCGGTGGCGGCCGCAGAATTCCCTGGAGGTGGTCAACACGGTGGAAGGGGTGTCGTACGGCACCCCTGACAATGCCGTGATCGGGTTTATCCTCTACAACCTTGTGGAGGACGGGGCCACTTCCCGGCTTGAAATGGGAAAGGCCCTCTTGACAGGGGTTGTGGACGGCCCCAACACCCTCTTTTTCCACTACGATATCGGGGAGCCGGAAATCACCTATACCACCCTGGCGTATCAGGAGAGCACCCTGGACGGCGCCATCACCCCGCTCGATTACGGGGACCGGCTGGAGTTGACCCGGGCTGAAATCAGAATGCTGGGGACCGGCGACGGGGATAATCGATACGACCTCTACGACAAGACGCCGAAGGCCCTTGATCTGGATCTGTCGGACGGCGTTATCATCACCCTGGCCGAGGAATTCTCTGTGTTCGGCGTTGTCACCCCCATACCCGCCACGGTTACGGAGACATCCTATCTATATTACGCTGCGGACAACCGGATCTCAAGGGTCCGTTACCGCATCATGGACGCTCAGGGGGCTGAGATGGCGGTCACCACCCGCGACCTCAACCTGGGGAGAGTCTATATCGAGTCAGAGCCGGACCGGCTCTTTTATTCCATCTTTGAATTTGAACATGAATTCGACTTCAATGCCATGAACCTTGACGCCGGGACTTACACGATCCAGCTTATCGCACTGGATGAAGCGGGCAATGAGGTTTCGGGGACCGAGGAGACGGTGACGATTCAATACGGGTAGAGCCGAGCCTCAGGGTAACAGTTTAGGCCTCTGAAATGGCCTTCCTTCACGGGTCGTTATTTCGATACGCTAAGTTCATACGCCTCAGGTAATATAGAAAGAGGGAGAAAATATGATGAAGCCTTACAAGATCGGCGTATGCCTGGGCTTTGCCTATCCGCCGGAGTTCAACGGGGCCGACTACCTGAAAAAAGAGGTGGCCGCAAACGAGGTTTTGAACCTGAGAAAGCTGATGGGAAAGCGCATCGATCTGTTCATCACCGACAGGGCCGCGGCCCAGGCCGCCATCAATGACTCCTTGCGCGAAGGCAAGGATGTACTGGAGTTCATGGACCCGCCCTTAGAGGTCCGCAATCTGCACCTGATATTCGGAAAGCATCAGGGCAACGAATTCTTGGTGAAGGACTTTAATACCGGCCTCCGAAAGATCATGGAGGACGGCACGGTGGACAGGATCCTCACTCAACACGGGGTGGGTCATTGACAGCGGCTACCCCTCCCTGCAGCTTACGATCCTATTTCACCAGCATCACCGGGCACTGGGCCAGGATACCCACCTTGTAACTGATGGTCCCCCAGCCCTGGGCCCGGTCTTCCACATCGATCCGGTGGGATTTCATCACGATAAGATCGATATTCCGCTCCTCCACGAACCGGAGGATTTCCTGGGCCCTGTTGCCGTAGATGACCTCGGGCGCGATCTCCACGCGGGGTTCCTGCACTTGATCGATCATGCGGCCCAGGTCTTTGGAGGCCTTCTTTTCAAGGTTCTGGTAGAA
Organism: Desulfobacteraceae bacterium; assembly: GCA_041685955.1. Lineage (GTDB taxonomy): Bacteria > Desulfobacterota > DSM-4660 > Desulfatiglandales > Desulfatiglandaceae > JAIPDZ01. The sequence continues at coordinate 2,789 of JAWLET010000168.1, forward strand.
ATCGGAGAACTCTTCGAAGGTGGCGTTGGCAATGATTTCTATGACATGAAGGAGGCTTATTTTCGCACTGTTCATAGAGGCAAGTGTAACCGCGATTTCGAGCGCGTGGCTGTCCCCGCCCGAGAAATCCGTGGGTACCAGAATATTCTTAAACATGGTTTTCCTCTCCTGACGTTTTTTACCCTCGTAATGTAAGTGCATTGAAGTCCGATTTCAACGGAAAAACCGCCAGGGTCGCTGCCTAATTACCCCGCCAGGTGACTTTGTGGGCTATTGATCCAGTACCTCTCTGATCTTGTATGCCAGTCCGGAAACCGAAAAAGGTTTCTGAATGAAATTGACGTTTTTCTCCAGTATTCCGTGGTGGGCCACCGCATCGGCCGGGTATCCGGACATAAACAAGGTTCGAATGTGGGGGCGTCTTTTGGAGATTTGACGGGCCAGTTCTTTTCCGTCCATCTCGGGCATCACCACATCGGTCACCAGGAGATGGAGTTCCTCCGAATGCTGCCGGATTATCTCCATGGCTTCAGCAGGACCGGAGGCAATCCATACGGTATAGCCCAGCCGCTCCAGGATCTCTTTCCCCACATCCAGTACCGATGCCTCATCCTCTACCAGCAGGAGGGTTTCACCCCGCCCTTGGGGTATGTCGGCTTGGGCCGCTTCAAGCTCTACTGCTTCTTCTCCGGTGTAGCGGGGCAGGTAAATCTTGAATGTGGTCCCGCGTGTCAATTCGCTGTACACATCGATGGTGCCCTGATTCTGTTTCACAATGCCATATACGGTGGCGAGCCCCAGCCCGGTCCCCTTTCCCACTTCCTTGGTGGTGAAGAAGGGCTCAAAAATATTGGCCAGGATCTCTTGGCCCATTCCGCTGCCGTCATCGCCCACTGTCAGCATCACATACTCACCCGGCACGGCCCCCGGATGTTCTGTACAATAGGACTGATCCAGGACAACGTTTTGGGTTTCAATGGTGATGCTGCCCACGCCCTCTATGGCATCCCGGGCATTAACGCACAGATTGACCAGGATCTGGTCGATCTGGGACGGGTCCATGTTCACCGTCCATAGCCTTGTGTCCGGCTGCCAGGCCAAGTCAACGTCCTCTCCGATGAGGCGTCTCAGCATCTTAAGCATCCCTTCCACGGTGTCGTTGAGATCCAAGACCTGGGGTGAAATGGTCTGTTTTCGGGCAAAGGCCAGGAGTTGACGGGTGATGTCTGTAGCGTGGGTTGCGGCCTTCTGGATTCCTTTCAAATCGGAATGAAACTGATCTCCGGGATCCAGGTTGTACAGGGCCAGTTCCGTACGCCCCAGGATCACGCTGAGCATGTTGTTGAAATCGTGGGCTACGCCCCCTGCCAGCCGACCCACGGACTCCATCTTCTGGGCCTGCAAGAACTCGTTTTGCAGCCTCTTACGTTCTTCTTCCGCCTGCTTGTACCGGGTGATGTCCTGGGTCATGGAGATCATCACCTCTTCATCTCCCAAATGGAGGATCTCGGCTGAAAAAAGGGTATCAATGATGGTGCCGGACCGGGTCTTTCGTTGAACTTCCACACTACGAATGCCGCCTGCTTCTCTGACCTGCGCTACGAGTCGCCTCCGGTCTTCGGTATCCACCCAGGTCCCCAGTTCAAAAGAGGTTTTCCCGATGACCTCTTCCTGCTGGTATCCCATGGCCTCCAAAAAGGTCTCGTTGACCTCAATATATCGCCCATCCTCAAGTGAGCTTAACACCACCCAGACCGGCGCTGTGCGAAATATGGTTTCGTATTTCTCCAAAGAAAGCCAAAGGGCCTCCTCCGCCTTTTTGCGCTCCTCCACTTCGGTTTCCAGCTTTTGTTTTGTTTCCAGCAGACTAATCCTTTCTTTCTTCAGACTGCGCAGCAAGCGCTTTTCCTTGTCATGCCCGATCATGAGCCCCTTCACCAAAGCGGAGACCGACATGGCCACAATCACATTGAGTACCATAAAATTGATTCCTGCAGCCACCATGGACTCCCCGGTGTTGAAAAAGGGGAAGTCACGGCCAAGCTGGCCGGTGCTCATTAGCCAGGCCACCATGGCCAGGGTGACGGCGTTCAGAACCACCGCACCCATGGCGGCCCTTATGCCGAGAAGAACGCCTACCAGCACGGCAAAGGCAAACAGCCAGGCCGGCCCGCCGCTCAGGGGGCCCACAGACACAATCACGGCCACGCCCACCAAATAGAACATGATCAGGGTGACCCCGGCACGAATTTCATACCGTATCTGTGTCGAAAACAAAAGACCGATGCAGATCAGATAGCCAATTCCATCAGAGACGGCCAGGCCCCACGCGTTTTCCTTGATCCCCAAAAAGATGCCCGCCCCCACAGCAAAGGTGCACAAGATAAGCGCTGTAAACAGAATTGAAAATAAGACCCTCACCCGCCAAAAAGCGAGGGTGTCTTTCTCCCTGACAGAGGATTCAAGCATCCTATTTATGGAAAGACGCTGAAATCTCTGGAAATAATCGATCATTTTATTGAAAGGTTGCATGCAGTTTCCATTTCTCCCGCGGGTGATAAAATGTTCAGGCCCGCCATCCTTTTCCATTCATTGCCTCAAGAACCGGATATAAGAACACGAAATTGGAGACGATATCAAATAAAAAACGCCTGAAACGGTATCCTCTTCGCATTTCTGGCCCGCGTAACCGGCGGACTATGTAGGCTCTGGATGCCAGACGCTGTACTGCCCGGTAAAGTCCCTAGAAAGCGGGAGCGCTCCGGTGTTTACCCATGGCATAAACCGTTTTGTCATTCGATCCGGTTTCTGCCCCATCTGGAACCGGCTCATCAACAGGTCCCCCAGGTAGATTAGGGTGGTGAGGTCCGGGTCCACTCGGGCCTTTTCCGGCTCGTGATGATGGTGGATCACATCGGCCAGGGTTTTTGGGAGCTGCCAATGTTCCGCCAGCAGTCCCCCCGCCACGGTATAGCGGAGACCGTAGAGCGCGGAATTGCACAGATTGATCACCCGCGAGGCGATTGCCTGATCCTGTTGGACCTGATGCCCGATATGTCTCACGCTGCACTTATCCTCATGAAGCATGCGCAAAATCTTGAGGGCGATCTCCGCAGTGCGCCCCCCCGATGTCCAGGGACAGATCCTGCACCGGAAGAGATTTTTTCTCCGGGTAAGTATAAAAGAAGAGTTGGGGCAAG
>JAWLET010000169.1:0-5975 GCA_041685955.1 Desulfobacteraceae bacterium
ATCGAGGCCGGGGAAAAGAACAAAAATCCCTGGGTCAAATGGTCCGACAGGCTGGTCCGCTTTTACGACCGTAAATTCGGGGGCACGGACTGGCGGGAAAAGGAAAAGGCCTTCTGGGAAAAGCGGATCAAACCGTTTACATAGTCTCGCAGGCCCCTAAAGTCCCGGCAGAAGGTTTGCCCTGCCAGACTTTTATACAGCGCATTTTACGGCGTTAATTGATATGGGACAGGTTTTCTGCTATACTCCAGTTTGATTTTGAAATGGTATGCTCTCAGTCTTCGGGCCGCTCTGCCGGCGGGGTGCTTCCGGTTTTTTGGGGAAGCTCGGCTTCGAGTCTGGTCCTCTCACGGTGAAAGGCCCTTTTTTTATAACCGATCCTGAGCCGTCAAAACCCTATGCATGAAGAAAACGAGATTGAATGGAATCCCCGGATTGCGAAAAAACTCGCCCCATGCGGGTGATCGGCGACTGGTTTAAGCGCATTTTATCCGACCCCCAGTTTGTTATTCTGGGGGTCCTGCTGGTTGTTGGATTGCTCAGTATCCTCTTTCTCGGGAAGATGCTGGCACCGGTTTTTGCCAGTGTAATCGTGGCGTATCTCCTGGAAGGTCTGGTAAATCGGCTCCAGTCGTTCAGGGTCCCCCGTATGGTTTCGGTGGTTTTGGTTTTTTCCGGTTTTATGTGCTTTCTCCTGGCGCTTTTTTTGGGCCTGCTTCCGCTTTTGTGGCGGCAGGCCATGCAACTGTTTCAGCAACTGCCGGGTATGATCGCCTGGAGCCAGGAGCAACTGCTCAGATTGCCGGAGCGATACCCGGCTTTTGTCTCCGACCAGCAAATCCTGGATGTCATTGGCTCCATTCGTTCGGAGCTGTCCTATGTGGGACAAAGATTGTTATCCCTGTCCCTGTCGTCCGTAAGAGTCCTGATTTGGATCCTGGTGTATATCTTTCTGATGCCTCTGCTGGTTTTCTTTTTTTTGAAAGATAAAGACCGTATCCTGGGATGGGTGACCGGATTTATCCCTGAGGACCGAATGCTGGCCTCAAAGGTCTGGCATGAAGTGGATGAGCAGATGGGAAATTACGTGCGGGGGAAATCCTATGAGATTTTGATCATCTGGGCGGCCAGCTATCTTATCTTTACCCTCCTGGGCCTGGAATTCGCCGTGCTGCTGGGGTTTTTCGTGGGCCTGTCCGTACTGGTTCCTTATTTTGGCGCCACTTTTATGGTGTTACCTGTGGCCCTGGTAGCATATTTTCAATGGGGATGGTGTTCCCAGTTTGCCTACGTAGTACTCGCCTATATTGTAATCCAGATCCTGGACGGAAATGTGCTCGTTACTATTTTGTTTTCCGAGGTGGTCAATCTGCATCCCATTGCCATTATCATCGCCATACTCTTTTTTGGGGGGATTTTCGGCTTCTGGGGGGTATTTTTTGCCATTCCCTTGGCCACTCTGGTCAAAGCGATCCTGAATGTCTGGCCCCGGAAACCGGTTTCCACAGAAGAAGAACCTTCAGGTGCGACATAAAACGCTGCAGACAGGACCTTAAGGCGCCGTGAAATCTGGTTTTTTCCCAAGAATCGGCTGAAGTTACAGGCCCAGGTAGGTTTTGCGGATCACCTCGTTCTGGAGCAATTGATCACCAGACCCTTCTGCGATGATCTTGCCGGAGGAGAGGACATAGTTGCGGGAGGCCATTTTGAATACCGTGCTGACCTCCTGCTCCACCAGCAGCACGGTGATATTCAGCTCACCGATTTTTTTAATCTTTTCAAAAACCTCCCCCCGGGATATGGGAGCCAGGCCGGTGGACGGTTCATCAATTAAGAGCAGCTTGGGTTCGGACATCAAGGCCCTTCCAATGGCCAGCATCTGCTGTTCACCCCCCGAGAGGGTGCCGGAGATCTGTTTGGAGCGTGCTTTAAGCACCGGAAAGAGCGCATACACCTGGGCCAGGTTCTCCTGGATTTCCTTTCGGTCTTTGACCAGGTAGGCGCCCGCGTGCAGGTTCTCCAGTACACTCATTTCCCGAAACGGCCGTCTCCTCTCCGGGCAGTGAATCAGTCCCTTCTCCACTATCTTATGGGCCGGGGTTTGATCGATCCGCTCCCCGTTGAACATCAGCCGGCCTTCCAGGGTGATATCCCCGCCCACGGTCCCCCGTCTGATCTTCTTTTCCCAGGCCACCAGACCGGTGATGGCCTTGAGCAGGGTGGATTTGCCCGCACCGTTGGGCCCCACCAGGCTCACCAGTTCTCCGGTATCCACCCCCATACTCACGTCATTGATGAGCAGGGCACGGTCGTAACAGACCGTTAAGTTGGTCGCTTCCAAAAGCACCCCTAGATTCCTCCTTCGCCCAGGTAGGCCTGAATGACCGCTTCATTTTTCACCACCTCATCAGGCGCCCCGTCTGCAATGACTGTCCCGAAATCCAAAACCACGATTCGATCCACAATCTTCATTAACTGCTGGAGTTTATGTTCCACAATGATCATGGCCGGTCCTTCACTGTGCAACCTCCCGAAACGTCCCCCCTTGTGAAGCCGCCGGATGGATTGGGCCATGAGCTCGGTTTCCGCTGGGCTCAACCCTCCGAAGGGCTCATCCAGAAGGAGCAGCTCCGGCTCCGTGGCAATGGCCCGTGCCACCTCCAGCCGCTTGAGATCCCCCTGGGACAGGGTGGATGCCTTTTCCAGAGCCATATCCGAGATGCCGGCGAACTCCAGTGCATCCATGGCCTTGGCCTCCACCCGTTTCACCCATTCCCCCCGTTTCATGGCCCTGGGAGAAAGGCATGACACCATGACATTGGCAATGATGGGCAACCGCCGGAAGGGCCTCATGTTCTGAAAGGTGCAGGCAATCCCCTGATTCACCACATCCCAGGTCTTACGGCCCACCATCTTTTTTTCCTTAAACCGGACCTGACCGGAATCCGGCTTCAGCACGGCGGTGATCAACCGTAACAAGGTGGTCTTTCCCGCCCCATTGGGGCCGATGAGACCCAGCATCTCGGTCCGCTCCATGGAAAACCCCACCTCGTTGATGGCGCGCAGGCCCCCGAAGGACTTGTTCAGCTTTTCCAGTTCCAGGAACCCATCCCCCATCTCAGCCTTCCTCCAACTCTTCCCTCAGCTCTCTTCGGGACACCTTTCCCACATCCGTCTTGGGAAGCTCCCCACGGAATTCAATGATCTTGGGCACCTTGTAATGGGCCAGGTTCTCACGGCAGAACTCGGCGATCTCTTCTTCGGAAATCCGTCCCCTGGCCTCACTTTGAAGCACCACATAGGCCTTGATCACCTGGCCGACCCTGGGATCAGGAACCCCCACCACTCCGGCGGCCTTGATCTGGGGGTGTTGATACAGGACTTCCTCCACATGTCTGGCAAAAACCGAATAGCCTTTGTATTTGATGAGATCCCGCTTGCGGTCAAAGAAGTGGAAATACCCCTCCTCGTCCATCCGCACAATATCCCCGGTCCTGAGCCATTTTTTGCCGTCCAACTCCACAAAGGCCTCCTCGGTGCCCTCGGGTCTGCGCCAGTAGCCCTGCATGATGTTGGGCCCATGAAGGATCAGTTCTCCCACCTCGCCCACGGGTACATAGTCCGTTCCCTCCACATCGATAATGGCGGCTTCCACACTGGGGAGCGGCACCCCGAAGGAACCGGCCTTGGGGCGATCATAGGGCGTGGAATGACTCACGGCCGTGGTCTCGGTCATGCCGTAGCCCTCCAGTATTTCGGCCCCTGTCCGGTTCTCCCATTGCCGGGTGGTGGATTCATGAAGGGTGTCCGCACCACAGGCCAGGAGCTTGAGCGCCTTCCAATTGACCTGGTCCGTCTTTTCATATTCCTTGAGATAATCAAACAGGGTCGGCACCCCATAAAAGGCGGAGACCTTATACCGCTGCATGGCGGACAGGATATCATCCAAATCCGGGGTGGTGAGCAACACCAGGGTGGATCCCTGGATCAGACCGCTGAGCATGACCACCACCTGACCGTAAATGTGGTAAAAGGGCAAAAAGGCGATGACCGACTCCTTACCTTCTTCAAACAACGGCCAGAAGGCGGTGATCTGTTTTTGAAGGGCAATCATGTTGTAATGGGTCAAAATGGCCGCTTTGGGAAGGCCGGTGGTGCCCCCGGTATAGGGGAGGGCCGCAATATCCGTTTTGGGATCCAGGGTGATTTGAGGCTTATCCGGCGGGTACTGCTTGATCAGGTCTTGAAACAGGTGTAGGCCGGCTTGCTCGATATCCTCCGGGGTGGGGACCGTCATGGCGCTGCCGTAGGCCTTGGCCAGCCCGCTCTTCCCAAACAACTTTTTGAACCGGGGGAGATAGTCGCCAATGCTGGTGAGAATCACATTGGCAAGATGGGCTCCGGCCTTTTCCACATTGTCGTAGAGGATATCCTCGCACACCATGGTCCGGGCCTCGCTGTCGTCGATCTGGTGCTTTACCTCCTTGCTGGTATAGACCGGGCTGATGGGCGTTACCTTGGCTCCCGCCTTTAGGGCGCCGAAATAAGCGATCACATACTGGGGACAGTTCAACAGGTACATGGCCACGGTGTCCCCTTTGCGTACGCCCAGTGCGGCCAGGGCCGCGGCAAACCGGTCGGTCAACGCCTGGAGTTCCTGATAACTGATCTTCTTGCCATAAAAGACCAGAGCGGTCTTGCTGCCGTATTTCTCCGCCATCTGATCAAAGGCCTCGGGCACGGCGATGTCGGGGATCTCCACCTCAGCGGGCACCCCTTCAGGGTAATAGGCGATCCAGGGTTTGGACGTGTAGGCCTCCTTGGCATCCATACTTTATTCCACTCCTCTCTCAGGTCAATCCAGTTGAGCCGTACATACACGGCATTTTTTCCGGGTGGCCACGTTTCTGATCTTACAGCGAGGGCACTCCTTTTCAATCCGGTCCCGAATCCAGGGGATGAGTCCCTCGGGCATGTACAAAAGGGTCAACAGTACGATAAAGGCAAATACCAGCATGCGTATTTTGGGCAGGATGCGGAGAAACTCCAGCAGGGGGTAGAGGATAAAAACCCCGGCCACCGGCCCGTAGATGGATACGATGCCACCGAATACGGCCCAGATAACGATCTGAAATGAAAGCGCCACTTCCAGTGTGGAAGGGCCGGCCGTCCGCATGATGTGCGCATACAGCCCACCCGCAATCCCGGCGAAAAACCCGCTGAGGCAGAATGCGTAAAGCTTGTACCGGGTGGTGTTGACCCCCGAGGCCCTTACCGCCACCTCGTCCTCCCGAACGGCGTGAAAGATGATGCCGGTTTTGGAATCCGTTATCTTCCACATGACAAAGCCCAGCACCAGCAATAACACCGTGCAAATATAGTAATCGGTCACCCGGGAGCCGGAAAGCCGCTGGATACCCGAGAGCCCCAACTCTCCGCCGGTAATGTCGGGGATTGCAAATACCACCCCCATCAAAATGATGGGAAAGGCCAGGGTGGTCAGGGCCAGATAGGTTCCCCGGAGGCGAAGGCACGGAATCCCCACAATCAAACCGGTCAACACCGCGCCCAGGGCGCCCAGAGGGATGCTTATCCAGGGAGGGAAGCCGAGCCTGAGGTTTAACAGGGCCGCACCATAGGCGCCCACCCCGAAAAAAAGCGCGTGCCCGAAATTCATCTGGCCGGTAAACCCGGATAAAAGATCCCAGCTCGCGGCCAGGATGGCAAATATGGCGGTAAAAATCAGGATTCGAAGCAGATAAGGATCCCGGATGAAAAGGGGGAGACTGATCAGGGCCAGGGCAAAAAGGAGGACCGCGGTCCGGCTGGGCAGCACCAGGATCTCTCCTCTGAACAATGTGTAGACCTTGCGCAGGTAAAACCCCAACAGCCCCATGCTACCTCTCTTCCTCAAAGGCGATGCCGAACAGTCCCTCCGGCCGGATCAGGAGGACCAGTATCATGATGGAGAGGGC
>JAWLET010000010.1:0-26049 GCA_041685955.1 Desulfobacteraceae bacterium
CACTTCTCCCCCGTCATCCAACACAAAAACCTCCCCGTGCTCAAAGGGGTTCATGGTACCTGGATCCACATTGAGGTAACCGTCACATTTGATAGGGATAATCTTGAGTTTGGAGGAGAGAAGGTGGCCGATGGATGCAGCGGCAATCCCTTTTCCCAGACCGGAGAGGACGCCCCCTGTAACCGTGATGTATTTTATGGGCATTTTTTACCTGCGGCTATCGATTGGTTTTTTCCATGGCATGTCCACCCAAGCTGAATGCGGGTTTTGGTTGTTGCCCGAATGGCCGGTGTTCGGGTCTCTTACACACCACTGCTTTAGAAAATCTAATGTCTGCTTAGTCTTTTAGTCAAGCAATAAATATTGGACCGGGCATGGGTTTTAAAAGCGCCTGTTCAGTTCTCTCCTGTGTCGGGTTTCAACATGACCACAGTTCCGAACCGTCCTGTAGTCCCCTCTCCCCTGTATGAATAGAAAAGATCCGTCCTGCAACGGGTGCAGATCTGAGCACACGCAATGTTTTCTTTTGGGACACCTGCCCTGATCAGCTGATAACGGCTGATGGCCCACAGATCGAAATGGTTTGCGTTGACCCTGAATTCCCTAAACAGGTCTGGAAAGTAGTCTTCAAAATCAACGAATTCTGCACAACAGGGCCCGAGAGAAGGGCCGATGGCGGCCACCATCCGGTGTGGAGTGGATCCGAACTCACGGTTCATGCGGTGAACGACCTGTCCGAGGATGTTTTTTACATTTCCTCGCCAGCCACAGTGAACATTGGCCACCACCCGTGTTTCAGGATCGAATAGGATGACCGATTGGCAGTCAGCCTGTTTGATCAGAATGGCCACGTGTGGGAGATCGGTTATCATGGCGTCCGCCATAGGGGGGCGCCAATCTTTGCAGAGGTGATATCGCCTGAGTACGGAAACCGTATCACTGTGAGACTGGTTCATGAATACCAGATGGCTGGCCCGGATCGCTTTTTGAATGGCAGTCAGGTTAAAGGAGACCGCATCAGGTCGATCTCCCACCGAGTAACTGGTGTTGAGATGTTCATAGGGCGGATCACTGATCCCGCCCGCCCTTGTGAAGACGCCGTGGATAAGATTCGAATACCGGGAAAGATGGTCGTAGCAGAAGATGGGCATCCCATCACCTGTTCGGAAAAACCCTTTTGGAGGGTGGGGATGAAGGGATATGATGGGTGAGAAACCAAAAGGGCGTACCCGGTTGCTCATTTTGGTAGTCCTTGGCCGTGCAGCCTTAATTGAACCGTGAAAAGAGTGTCCTTGCCACCCGGCGAGCTGTCATAGATACCATCACGACACAGACCTCCTTACTTACCGCTGCTTCCTTCCGGACCTGACGGGGTTCATAGGCGCCTGTCACGTGAGGTCCATGTCAACGCCAGAGGCGGCCGGGGATCAACTCAATTCGAGGTCCTCTTGAAGGCTTTTCAACCCCGCTTAAAGCGGATTTCGGGTTACAGGGCACCGCTAACTCCCCGTCTAGCACGACCAAGGGATCAAAGATCAGTACACATCCACTCTTTCTTTCAGCTCTTTGCCCACTTTGAAGAAGGGGAGCTTTTTTCGGCCCACCTCAATAACCTCCCCTGACTTGGGGTTCCTTCCTTTGTATCCTTCATACTGCTTTACCTTAAAACTTCCCAGACCCCTGATTTCAACCCTTTCACCCCTGATTAGAGCGGATTCCATCTCTGAAAAGACGGTGTTCACCACCTCTTCTGCCTTTTTCAGGGGCAAATCCTCTTCCTTGGCCAAGGCTTGTATCAATTGTGATTTGTTCATCTTTCCTCCTGTGAAATCCCGCTGGATGCCCTCCTTGGGTTTTATCAAAGGTCTTCTCATGCCCTAATAAAGATATCAGGGAACCCCACCCCACTCAATGACTCAGATTGATTGAAAAATAGATGATCAAAGGCCGCAAGTCAAGGCCAAATCGCCAAAAATATGTGGAAAAAGCTGAAAAGCGCCTTCATTTCCGGGGCCGTAACGTTTACATTTCTCATCTGTTGCGTTATAAGGCGGCCTGAGGAGTAACCATTGAACGACGGTGAGCGATGGCATGTATAATCACCATTGACGGTCCGGCCGGTTCGGGTAAGACTTCAGTCAGCCGTAGGCTGGCCGAAAGACTCGGCTATGCCTATCTCGATACGGGGGCCATGTACAGGGCGGTCGCGCTGGCCGTCAAAAGGGCGGGAATTGATGTTAGGGATGAAGAAGGACTCAAAGCATTGTGTGCTGATCTGGACATTAGATTGGTTCCCCGCGGGAACACCTCGACCGTCTATGTGGGCCAGGAGGATATTTCCACCCTGATCCGGAGCCCGGAGATGGATATGCTTTCCTCCCGGGTGTCTGTGGTACCGACTGTACGGAAGGTGATGACCCCCCTGCAGCGAAGGATGGCGGACGGGCATGAAGGCCTGGTGGCGGAAGGAAGGGACATGGGGACGGTGGTTTTCCCGCATGCCGAGGCCAAATTCTTCCTTACCGCGTCCATGCCGGTGCGGGCTGAAAGGCGATATCAGGAGCGTGTACAGCGGGGAGAAAGCATATCAAAGCAGGGGGTGGCAGAGCAGATGAAAAAGCGGGATGACCAGGATCAGAACCGTGCTGCGGCGCCGTTGAGAGCGGCGCCGGACGCGGTAATAATCGATTCCACGGCTGTGGATATGGAAGCGGTGATCCGGATAATTGTGGATCATCTGCTTGAAAATCACATATTGCACGGTTTTTCTAAAATAAATAGTTGAAATTCAACTTCAGCTTTGATAAATTGAAAACTTTAAGTGATTTGTTGACTGGTAAAAATACGTAGGGGGTACTTAACTGAATGGAAAAAGAATCAAACTTTGCAGCCCAAGACATAACCACTGAAACCGATACATCGACTGTAAACCTGGATGATGAACAGACGGCTTTGAAACCGGAAACCACCGAAGAAAAGCCTGAAAGGGAGATTGAACTCCAACCTGATTCCTCGTCAGAAAGCGATGAAGAAAAATCTGATGATGCACTGGAAACGGTGGGAGAAGAAGAGGAAGAGGACATTCAGGATCGTGAAAATTTCATGCAGCTGTATGAAGAAAGCCTGAAGAGCATCCAGGAAGGGGAGGTCGTCAACGGAGAGATCGTTCAGATAGACAAGGAATATGTTCTGGTCGATATCGGGTATAAGTCGGAAGGACAGATCCGGATTCATGAGTTCATTGATTCGGAAGGTAATTTGACTGCTGAGGTAGGAGACAGAATCGAGGTCCTCCTGGAACGACGGGAGGACGATGAAGGCGTCATCCGGCTGTCCAAGGAAAAGGCTGCCAAGATCAAAATCTGGGACCAGATCAAGGAGATTTATGAAAACGATGGAACTGTCACAGGCACCATCGTTTCCAGGGTAAAGGGGGGACTGTCCGTTGATATCGGTTTGCAGGCCTTTTTGCCCGGGTCTCAGGTGGACCTTCGGCCGGTGCGGGATATGGATGCACTGGTGGGGACCGAGCATGAATTCAAAATTGTGAAATACAACAAGCGTCGGGGAAATATCGTCCTTTCCAGAAGGGCCATACTGGAAGCAGAGCGTATGGCACTCAAGGAAGAAACGCTGGAGCATATTGAAGAGGGCGCAGTGCTGCACGGCGTGGTCAAAAACATAACGGATTATGGTCTGTTCATTGATCTGGGCGGGATTGACGGATTGGTCCATATCACGGATATGTCTTGGGGAAGGGTCAGTCACCCTTCGGAGATGCACAAGATCGGGGATGAAATCGACGTCAAAGTCCTCAATTTCGACAGGGAAAGAGAACGGGTGTCACTCGGCATCAAACAACTGACCCCGGATCCATGGACCCAGGTGGAAGACAGGTACCCCATCGGCACCAAAATCACCGGACGTGTGGTCAGCCTGACCGATTACGGTGCTTTTGTGGAAGTTGAAGAAGGGGTGGAAGGGCTTATCCATGTCTCAGAGATGTCCTGGACCCGGAAGATCAGACATCCCTCACAGATGTTAACTGTGGGCGATACGGTGGAATGCATTGTATTGAATATGGATGTGGCCCGCAAGCGCATTTCCTTGGGCATGAAACAAGTGGCGCCCAATCCATGGGATGTGATCGAGGAAAAATACCCTGTGGGAACCACCATTGAAGGAAAAATCAAGAACATAACGGATTTCGGTGCATTTATCGGAATCGACGAGGGGATCGACGGGCTGGTGCATATTTCGGATATGTCCTGGACGAAACGGATCAAACATCCCTCGGAGGTCTACAAGAAGGGCCAGGAAGTGCAGGCCGTGGTGTTGAATATCGACAAGGAAAACGAGCGGTTTTCCCTTGGAATCAAACAAATGGCACCAGATCCCTGGGATGAGATTCCCCATAAATACAGACCGGGGACCCGGGTAACCGGTACAGTGACCAATATTACCGATTTCGGTTTGTTCCTGGAGATCGAGGAAGGGATCGAGGGGCTTGTGCATATCTCTGAGATATCCACGGATAAAAAGGGGAACCCGTTATCCAAGTTCCAGATCGATGACGTCATTCAATCCAAGGTGATCAATGTCTCCCGGGAGGAGAAAAAGATCGGTCTGTCCATTCGAAAGCTTGATGAAACCAATGAAAAGGAGATTTTCAAAAGCTACCTGGATAATAACCAGGAAGCCACCTCAAATCTCGGTGAACTGCTCAGGGAAGAGATGATAAACTGGGAAAATCAGGCAGCCGTTGAGGAGGCGGAATCAACAGAGACCCCTCCCCGGGAGGAGAGTGAGGAAACCGAGGAGGTCGGCGAGCCTGAAACCGAGACCGGGTCCCACCATGAAGAGAGGGCGGATGAAGAGAACGCGACGGAAAAAGGCTCTTCTGACAAGGCCCAGATCGACTGACATTTCGGTCCCATGGCCTCACGTTTTTTCTGGGTGATTGAAATTTTCGTAATGGATCAATATGTGAGGCGGTATGCCTGCGCCCACAGGACAGAACCGGGAGAGGCTGATGGCGGGTAAGAAGCACCCGATACTTACGGTCCTGGCGATCCTGGTGGTCGCATCCCTGGTGTTGGGGGGGACGATGGTGGCTGCCTTAAAAATTCTGGCCCCGTCCTCTCCCCTGTTTTTCAAGGATAAAATCGGTATCGTTACCATAGACGGTACCATTTCCGAGTCTCGTTCCATTACTTCTCAGCTGGTCAAGTTCAGAAAAGACCACGGCATCAAGGCCGTTATCCTGCGTATAAACTCCCCGGGCGGGTCCATCGGACCCACCCAGGAGATCTACAGAGAAGTCCAGAAAATCCTACCGCACAAACAGGTGATCGCCTCCATGGGCGCGGTCGGGGCCTCGGGCGGATATTATATCGCAGCCGCCGCCCACAAGATTGTGGCCAATCCCGGAACCATTACCGGCAGTATCGGTGTACTGATGGAGTTTGTCCGGGTGGAGGAACTCCTGAAAAAGATCGGAGTCGATCTTGAAATCATGAAAAGCGGGGAATTTAAAGATATCGGGTCTCCGGATAGGAAACTGACCGAGCGGGACCGAGAGATCCTGAACAGATTGATCAAGGACCTGCAGAAACAGTTTGTGGAGGCAGTGGCCATGGGCCGGAACCTTTCCGTGGAAAAGGTGGAAAAAATCGCGGACGGCCGGGTGTTCTCCGGGGCCCGGGCCAAAGGACTGGGTCTGGTGGATGCGCTGGGAAATTTTGAGGACACGGTTGAGTTGGTCAAAGAGATGGCAGACATACGAGGGGAAGTGACGCTGGTCTATGGGGAGGGTAAAAAATCGGTGCTCTGGGATCTGGTGTTTAAAAGCGGGATCCGGTTTTTGCTTTCACAGGTCAATGATGCCGCAGGAATGATCCAATACCGATGGAGTGGGTTTACACAGCAGGATGTTAAAGAAGGGTACTGATATCCCCTTTCCCTTCCCTTATAATCTCCGGTTTATCAGCGATCAATGACACCACGCTGGAAGCGTCCTGATAAAGTCTTCCGCCGTCAATTACAATATCCAAATATGGACCGTAAACCTCTTTTATTTCGTATGGATCGTCATAGCCTGCACTGGTACTGATGATCGGTCTGCCGAATGTTCGGACAATGCCCAAGGCCGTCGGGTTGTCGGGTACTCTGATCCCCACGCTTTTCCTTTTGGTCAGCATGATTTTAGGCACCAACCTGGTTCCTTCCAGGATAAATGTGTAAGGTCCGGGAAGGAGACGCTTCATGGTTTTGTAGGCATAGTTGGAAACAATGGCATACTTGCTTATCTCCTTGAGGTCGTCACAGACAAAGGAAAACGGTTTTTTTAAGGGGCGATTTTTGAGTTTATAGATCTGCTGTATCCCTTTTTTGTTGAGAAGATCGCATCCAATTCCGTAAAAGGTATCTGTGGGATAGGCGATGAGCCCACCCTCCTCCAGCACCTGGCTGACGCGGTTAATCAGGCGTTGCTGGGGGTTATCCGGATTAATGGCAAGCAACACGGGCTTGTTTCCTGTTTTTGAATTTGCGGTCTTGGTCATTTTGAACTCCCCGACGTGTTGATTATGATGAGTTTTCCACTGGCCGGTGAAATTTTTTCCTTGGTGTTCGGGCTTGTAACCGGAAGCTTTTTGAATGTCTGCATCTATCGGATCCCCGAAAAAAAATCGATCATCAGCCCTCCCTCTTCGTGTCCGTATTGTGGAAAGAGGGTTCGATTTTATGACAACATCCCCTTGTTGAGCTACCTTTTTTTACTGGGCAGATGCAGACACTGCCGCCACCGGATCTCCTGGCAATACCCCCTGGTGGAAGGGTTGACCGGAATCTTAAGCCTCCTTCTGTATATCAGATATGGATTGAGTTTTCAATATCTCTTCTTTTTGGCGTTTGCCGCCACCCTTGTGGTCATCAGTTTTATTGATTTGAAACACCAGATTATTCCCGATATGCTTTCCCTGCCGGGGATTTTGGCTGGGTGGGGCTTTTCGTTTTTTGTCCCAAACGGGTTCTGGTTCGATTCCCTCATCGGAAGCGCAGCCGGTGGCGGCGCCCTGTTGTTGGTCGCCTATGTCTACGAAAAGCTCACCGGACGGGAAGGAATAGGGGGTGGCGATATAAAGCTTCTAACCATGATCGGGGCATGGATGGGATGGCGGGCCCTGCCCCTGATCCTGCTCATCTCTTCAATGACCGGAGCCGTGATCGGTTCTGTGTTTCTGCTTTTGGCAGGCAAGGGATATCGGGCCAGGATCCCTTTCGGACCTTTTCTCTCTCTCGGTGCAGTGCTCCATATGCTTTGGGGATCGGAACTGACAAGGTGGTACTTTGGTTTATTCTCCTGACACAGGTCTTGGGTCGCAGTCCCGCCATGGGCGGGACGGGCAGTGTTCCCCGTTTTCGCTTCTCTTCAGACGGGATCTTCAAGCATAAGCCATCCCACAACCAAAGGAGCTGATTTTGCGAGGTAGTGGTTGCGTTTTCCCATTTACAGTTTAAAGACGGGGATCCTGACTTCTCTGACCCTGCTGATCCTCCTTGCCATGCTCCTCATCCATGTGGTGATGATGAAATTCGCAGAGCGGGATCTGGCCGAGTCCAGGCTTCAGATGGGTCGCCTGCTGGTTGCTGCCATAGGAGAGTGGACCGCTTACCGAATGACGGCAGATGGCAGGTCCTTGCCTGATGTGGCCGAGGACGAGTCGTATAAGGCCACCATTTTCCGGCTGCTGCAGTCCTCCCCTTCTAATGGGCTGTTAATGGTGAACCCGGACAATACAGTGGTTTTTGAGACCTCGATGGGGCGGACTCAGGGCCATGAGGTCAAGTCAGGCCTTGAAAAAGTGCTCATCTCCGGTAAGTGGTCTTTGGATTTTTCAGGCCGCACTTGGGGCGTTATCTGGTTTGGGCCTGAAACCATGCAGGTGTCCGGACCCATTGTGCTGGAAGAAAAGCGGGCAGGGGCGGTTACGGTCTTCATCCCCCTGGGTCCCATGTACGAGGAGCTCAGAAGATCTGAAAAAGCCATTTTGATATATATTGGCCTGAACACACTTATCCTGGTGTTTTTCGGGCTCTACCTGCTCTCGCGGACCGTAGTAAAGCCCATCTACAAGCTGCTGCGGGTGACTGAGAAATTCGAAGGAGATGGAGATTTTTTTCTGGAGGAGCGTTCCAGTAAAAACGAGATCGGCCAGCTTTACAGTTCCCTTAACGGCATGCTCAAAAGGCTGGAGGAGAATAAGCAAAAGCTGCACACCACCATCTCCTCACTGGAGGCAGCCAACCTGAAGATAAAGCAGGCACAGGATGAGATCATCAGGTCGGAAAAGCTGGCTTCGGTGGGGCGTCTGGCCACCGGGATTGCACACGAGATCGGCAATCCCATAGGGATTATCTTGGGCTACGTGGAGTTACTCAAGGGAGGAGATCTGAAAGAAGCGGAACAGGCGGACTTTCTGAATCGGGTGGAATCTGAAGTGACGCGCATCAACCGGATTTTGAGAGAACTCCTTGATTTTGCCAGGCCGTCTGGCGGGGAACATGATCCGATACGGCTTCATGGGTTGATACAGGAGACCCTGGATATGCTGCGGCCCCAACCCTTACTGGAAGACCTGGATATTCATCTGGAGTTGCGGGCTGCACAGGACCGGGTCCGGGCAGATGCGGACAAGTTAAAACAGGTGATATTGAATATTGTGATGAATGCGGCCGACGCTTTGGCAGAAGGGGACCCAATATCAGATGGCCCTTTGCTCAAGCGATTGACGGTGATGACAGAAAACAGAGCGAACGTCATTGTGCTGGCGGTTTCAGATACCGGAACCGGCATCCCCTCCACGGATATGAACGCCATATTTGACCCGTTTTTTACCACCAAGGCCCCGGGAAAGGGGACCGGTCTGGGACTCAGCGTATGCTACACCATCATCCAAGCCCTGGGGGGGACCATGGAGGTGGAAAGTAACGAGGGCGAAGGGACGACCGTCTGGATAACCATTCCGCTCACCGGGGCTGAAGATCAATCGAAAGCATCAAGGGGGAAATAGGCATGTCGGGCCAACAGCTGCTGATCATCGATGATGAAAAAAACATGCGGCATATGCTGAAAGCCATGCTGGAGAAGGCGGGATATAAGGTCCAGGGGGCCAAAGACGGTGTCGAGGCCCTTGAACTCATGGAACATAAAGGGTTTGATTACATTCTTTGCGATTTAAGAATGCCCCGAATGGACGGGATGGCATTCCTCAAACGGGCCATGGAACAATATCCAGAAAAGACTTATATCATGATGTCTGCCTACGGGACTGTGGAAACGGCCCTCAAGGCCATGAAGGAAGGGGCCTACGACTATATTTCCAAACCGTTCAAAACCGATGAGGTGCTGCTCACCCTGAAAAAGGCCGAAGAACGGGAACGGCTCAAGCAAGAAAATGTCAAGCTCAAAAACAGACTGGGCGCCATCGAGCAACGCCGTTCCTTTGGAAACATTATTTCCAGGAGTGAGGCCATGGCCCGTGTATTTGATCTGGTGGAAAGGGTGGCGGAACACAAAACCACAGTGCTGGTCACCGGAGAGAGTGGCACGGGCAAGGAATTGATCGCCAGGGCGATCCATTCAAGCGGATCCAGGTCGAAGATGCCCATGGTAAGTATCAACTGTGGCGGTATCCCTGAAAACCTCCTTGAAAGTGAGCTGTTCGGTTACAAGAAAGGTGCATTTACCGATGCCACCCGGGACAAACCGGGCCGCTTTGAGGAAGCGGATGGAGGAACCCTGTTTTTAGACGAGATTGGTGAGCTTCCCTTTCCCTTGCAGGTCAAACTGCTGCGCGTATTACAGGAGGAAGAGATGACGCCTCTGGGAGGGGTCGGGGCCAAAAAGATCGATGTAAGGGTGATTGTGGCTACGGCAAAAGATTTGCGCATGGAGGTGGAAGCCGGGCGGTTTCGGGAGGATTTGTATTATCGGATCAACGTATTGAGCATCCATCTCCCACCGCTCAGGGAACGGCGGGGAGATATCTCACTCCTCGCCGGGTATTTTATTGACCGGTTCAACACCAAACTCCACAAAGCGGTGGAAGGGCTTTCCTCAAAGACCCTGTCCATCATCATGAGCTATCCATGGCCCGGGAATGTGAGGGAGCTGGAAAACGTGATGGAACGGGCCGTACTGCTGGCCCCTGATCGGTGGATCACCCCGAATGAGCTGCCCTCCAGGGTTGTTGCTGCGGAACGAGAGATCCCTTCCCTTTATTCGGAAAATACGGTTTCCATTAAGGAGGCGACCAAACAGATGCAGCGAACGCTGATCCGGAAGGCCTTGAAAAAAACGGGTGGAAATCGAACCAAGGCCTCGGAGTTACTGGAGATAAGCCGTCCCATGCTCATTGCCAAGATCAAGGAATACGATCTATAAGCCGGATGAAAGCCGCTCGAAAAAGCGTATGTTCTTGGAGACCGCGGTCATCATTCCCCTGGTTCAACTTTCAGTTCCATAACCGCTCTGCATTTATGGCAAAAGGACCCGCGTTTCTTGATTTATCGGGGCCCAGGAGTTAATATTAAAATAAATTGGAAAGTTTTACACCAATGTTTGGATTATTATAAAAAAGGGGATTCGAGCGTTGAATATACATACCTATCCAGACCCGGTGTTGAAAGCCCACGCAGAACCGGTGGAACACATAGATGAAGAGTTGCAGAACCTGATAGACAGTATGCTTGATATCATGTACGCGGCCCCGGGTATAGGACTTGCCGCCAACCAGGTGGGTGAGCTAAAGCGGGTTATTGTGTTTGACAAATCGCCGAGAGAAGAGGGAAGGGATCCGGTCGCATTGATCAATCCGGAGATTGTGGTGGGTGAGGATACCCTCCGGTGGGAAGAAGCCTGTCTCAGCGTCGTCGATTTTTCAGCAGAGGTGGTCAGAAACGCCTGGGTCAGAGTAAAGGGTTTTGACCGATATGAAAAGCCCGTGGATCTGGAAGCGGAAGATCTCCTGGCCGTTTGTCTGCAGCATGAGATTGATCACCTCAACGGCATGCTTTTTATTGACCATATCAGCAGCCTGAAGCGGGCCTTATACAAGAAGAAGCTGAAGAAGCGGGAAAAAGGAAAGTAGCGGCGATTGCAAAGGATTGGGTATGCAAGGGGATAACCCACGGTTGAATCAAAACCCTGTGATCCTGTTTATGGGCACCCCGGATTATGCTGTACCTTCACTCGAGGGCCTTGTGAACAAGGGGTACACGGTTGGAGCCGTGGTGACCCAGCCGGATCGACCCAGAGGAAGAAAACGGAGGCCCGTTCCACCGCCGGTGAAGACGGCGGCCCTGACGTTGGGACTGGAGGTCCTGCAACCGGAAAAGGCTTCAGATGGGGCATTTCTAACCCGGGTTCAACAGATGAACCCGGATGTGATCGTGGTTGTCGCCTTTGGACAGATCCTCAAACGGGCTTTTCTCCATATTCCCCGATGGGGCGCCCTCAATATTCATGCCTCTCTTTTGCCTAAATATCGGGGGGCCGCACCCATTCAGTGGGCCATTATTAATGATGAAAAAAAGACCGGGCTCACGACCATGCGAATGGATGAAGGGCTGGACACAGGACCCATTCTGCTTCAGGAGGTGTGTTCTGTAGGTCCGGAGGAAACGGCCGGGGAGCTCCACCATAGACTCTCGATTCTGTCAGGAGAATTGTTGTTGAAAACCCTGGAACAACTGAAGGCCGGTCTACTTACGGAAACGGTTCAGGCCCATGACAGGGCCACCTATGCGCCCAAGATTGATAGGCATCTGTCAGCAATCAACTGGGAAAATTCCGCCAGGAAACTGTCGGCATTGATTCGTGGACTGGACCCCTGGCCGGGGGCGGTCACAGAGATACAGGGAAAGGGTGTCAAGCTTTTTTCGCCCTGGATCATGGACGAAACCCGAACCGGTCTCAAACCTGGAAGGGTGGTGGGCCATTCAGAACATGGGCTCATGGTGGAAACCGGGAAAGGGGTCATCGGCATCCGGGAGGTGCAGGCCCCTGGAAAGCGAAGGCTTCCAGCCGGTGATTTTTTGAGAGGATTCCCCATTGCCGAAGGCACCGTCTTTGGATGATGAAGCATCAGGATTGTAAGGAATGGTAAATGCGGAGCGGACAACGGCAGTCGAGGGATACGAGAACCACCCCCATATGGATCCGGAACATCAACACCGACCCAAAAAGCGGATTTTTGTTCTTCTTCTCCTGGTAACCTGTGGTGTCCTGGTAGGGATGGCATTTTTGCTGTGGTGGGTGCCCTATGTGGGGCTTACCGCAATCCATGAAAGTCTTCCCCTGCTGCTGGGCATTTTATTGGGCGCCCTGGTCCTCTTTGGGCTGGGGGGTGCACTCACCCTTGTCCTGACCATTATCAGGGGAAAAAATCTCTTTTTCAACCGGCGTATTCGGGGGGTGGTCATCCGTGTGCTTTCCCCGCTTCTCGTGGTTGTGGGGCGGTGCTTCGGCATCGGGAAGAGCGAAATTCGCCGATCCTTTATCGCCATCAACAATGAGCTGGTCCTGGCTGAGGCAGACACGGTAAAGCCCGAAGAGCTTCTCATCCTTCTCCCTCATTGTCTGCAGTACCATGAATGTACGGTCCGGATCACGGCAAATGTACACAACTGCAAAAGATGCGGCAAATGCAAAATTAAGGATTTGACTATGCTGGCTGAGGCGTATCAGATACCCATAGCAGTGGCCACAGGGGGGACCCTGGCCAGGCGGATTGTGGTGGAGCGACGGCCCAAACTCATTATTGCCGTGGCATGTGAGCGGGACCTGACCAGCGGTATTCAGGACAGCTATCCCATCCCGGTATTCGGTATTTTCAATAGAAGACCTTTCGGCCCCTGCTTTGACACAGATGTGGATCTGAGACTGGTTGAAAAGGGGATAACGACCTTCCTGGGGCATTGATCGGTGGGTCCCAGGGATCTGGCATTGGCGATTTTGAATGGTCCGCAGGAGGCCCCGGACAGCGGGTTCACCCCCCTTGATGCCGCTTTGAACCGCCACATGGAATTAAGTGAGCGGGATCGAGCCTTTGTGGTCCATTTGGTGCAGGGAGTCTACCGGTGGCGAATTCGCCTGGATTGGATCATCAGGCAGGCCCTTAGGTTTCCTTTCAAAGCACTCCAAGTTCCCGTATTAAACCTGCTTCGTCTGGCCCTTTACCAGATATTTTTTATGGATCGGGTTCCTGAATCCGCGGCCGTCAATGAAGCGGTAAAACAGGCAAAGCGCATCGGCCGCAGGCATGTGGCCGGTGTTGTCAACGGTGTGCTCAGGAATATCTGTAGAAACAAAGACCGAATCGCTTTTCCGGATCCTGTTCAGGACAGGGAACAATACCTGTCCATTGTGTATGCCTACCCCCTGTGGCTGGTCAAGCAGTGGAATCAGGAACTGGGGACCCGGGAAGCAGAATGCCTTCTGGACGCCGGGAATGCTATTCCCACCGTCATGGCGAGGACCCATACCCTCAAGTCCGGGCGGGAGGAGCTTCTTCGATATCTCAGGGCCGAAGGGATAGAAGGGATCCCAGCCTCTTTTTCACCGGAAGGGATTGCCCTGGGCCGTCTGAACGGTCCAATCAACCGGCTAAAGAGCTTTCAGGAAGGATGGTTCCAGGTTCAGGGTGAGGCGGCTCAGATCTGCTCTCACCTCCTTGCTCCCCGGCCTGGGGAAGCGGTCCTGGATGTATGTGCCGGGATGGGCGGAAAGTCGACCCATCTGGCATCTCTAATGAACGATCAAGGGAAGGTGGTGGCGCTGGACAGGCGACACCAGCGGCTGGCGAGTTTATTGGAAAGCACGGAACGTCTCAACATACGGACGGTCCTGCCGGTGGCGGCTGATGCCTCGGGACCGTTGCCGTTTTTGTGGAAGCCGTCATTTGACAGTATCCTGGTGGACGCCCCCTGTTCGGGTTTGGGGGTCATTTCCAGACATCCGGATATAAAGCTGTCGAGGACCAAACAGGATATCCAAAGGCTGTCTGATCTCCAGCGCAGGATGTTAGACCAGGCGATCCCCCTGGTCAGACCGGGGGGGAAAATACTCTATGTGACCTGTACCATATCCAGCGAGGAAAACGAGGGGGTCGTGTCGGATTGCCTGTCCCGCCATAAAGATCTTTTCCTTGAAAACGGTGCGGATCACATACCCGAGTGGGGTCGTACCCTCATTGATGCGCAGGGATTTTTCAGGACCTTGCCGCACCGGCACCATATGGAGGGTTTTTTCGCTGCGCTGTTTAAAAAGCAGGGCGGCTGAAAAGGGCTGGCTGGGTCCGAGTCCATTTACGACGATAAACAACAGGATCGATCAAGGGGGAGGCAATATGGGGAAAATAGCACCGTCAATACTGTCCGCGGATTTTACACGGCTTGGAGATGAGATTGCAGCAGTAGAAAATGGGGGGGCGGATTACATTCATGTGGATGTTATGGATGGTCATTTTGTCCCCAATATCACCATCGGTGCCATGATTGTGAAGGCCGCACGCCGGGCCACGCAATTGCCGCTGGATGTGCACCTTATGGTTTCCGATCCGGATTTGTTTATCGATGCATTCGTGGACGCAGGGGCCTCAATCCTCACTGTCCACGCAGAGGCGGTAACCCACCTTCACAGAACCATTCAGCGGATCAGGAATCGGGGGATTCGGGCCGGTGCGGCCCTGAATCCGGCCACGGATCTGAATGTCCTGACGTATGTGCTGGAAGACCTGGATCTGGTCCTGTTGATGACTGTAAATCCCGGTTTTGAAGGCCAGCGCTTTATACCGGCAGTGGTGCCCAAGATAAAAGCCCTTCGAAAGCGGATCACTGAACAGAACCTGAATACGGAGATCGAGGTGGACGGGGGCATAAGCGAGAAGAATATAAAAACGGTGTCTGCGGCAGGTGCGGATGTGTTTGTGGCAGGTTCCGCCATCTATTACAGCGAAGATTACAAAACAACCATCCGCCTGATGCGGGAGGCATTGGGATAAACCACCTGCTGTGGATTCCCATGGCCTATTTCCGCCAGTATTCAGGAATCAAGAGGACAATGACCGTATAGATCTCCAGACGTCCTAAGAGCATGCACAAGACCAAGACCCATTTTCCCAAAAATGGAACGTCCATGTAGTTTTGCACAGGTCCCACCATTCCCAGTCCGGGTCCGATGTTGCCGATGGATGCGGCCACCGAGGCGATAGCGCTGACAAAATCCAGGCCGAGCGAGGCCATGATCAGCGCGGCCACGATAAAAAGTCCGAGATAGAGGATGAAAAAGCCCCAGATGCTGCTCAGGGTCTCCGTGGCTACGGCCTTGCCCCCCAGTTTGAGTGTGGTGACCGCATGCGGGTGGATGATTCGAAAGACCTGTTGATAGCCGTGCCGGATCAGAAGCATGATCCGCATGGTTTTCATTCCCCCGCCTGTGGAGCCCGCCATGCCGCCCAAAAACATACAGAGCAGCAAAATGAGCTTGGACAGGGCAGGCCAACCGTCATAATCAGCAGTCACAAATCCGGTGGTGGTCAGAATGGAACTCACCTGAAAGGCCGCATAACGGAAGGCCGTAACTATGGAGTCATATACACCTCTGTACAGGTTGACGGTGATGATCAGGATGAATACTGCGGTGAGCATCAGAAACACCCGACACTCCGAATCCTTTCCAAATATGGTCAAATGACCTGTAAAAAACTTATAGTGAAGGGAAAAGTTGATTCCAGCGAGAAGCATGAACAAAATAAAAACGGCATCAAAATAAGGGGAGTTGTAGTGGGCGATGCTGGCGGTCTTGGGTGAAAAGCCGCCGGTGGGCATGGTACAGAATGCATGACACAGGGCATCAAATATGGGCATTCCCCCGGCCCAGAGTAAGAGCACTTCCAAAAGGGTGATGAAGATATAGACCTTCCAGAGGGTCTTGGCCGTCTCGGAGATCCGGGGTTTCAGTTTGTCCACCACAGGGCTGGGGATTTCCGCCTTGTAAAGCTGCATGCCGCCTATGCCGAGATAGGGGAGAATGGCAATGGAGAGGACGATAATTCCCATACCACCCAACCACTGGGTCAGGCTCCGCCACAGGAGGATCCCTTCGGGGATGGATTCAATATGGTTTAATGTGCTTGCGCCGGTGGTGGTGAAGCCGGATATGGATTCAAAGTAAGCGTTGGTGACATCGGGGATGGTCCCTGAAAAAAGATAGGGCAGGGTTCCGAACAGGGCGGCCATGGCCCACCCTAAAGTCACAATGGCCATGCCGTCTCGATGGTTCAACTGCTCGTCTTCCGGTGTCCTGATGAGAAAGAACGTCCCCAGGCCTGCCATGATGGTAATTCCCATGGAAATCAGGATCGCCCGGGTACTCCCATCCTCAAAGAGAAAAGCCGCCAAAAGGGGTCCGCTCATGGACAGCCCCAAAAAGACAGCGAGAATGGCGATGAATCGGAATATGATTCGAAAATGCATTAAAAGTATCCCAGTTTAACCGTAAGGCGTTTTTCCAGCTTGGGGAGCACCCGCTGCAGGGCGAATATGATGAGATGATCCTGGGGTCTGATAATGCTGTCGCCCTGGGGGATGATGATTTTCACTGGCGTTTGCCTCCAAAATAGATCCTGATGGCCCCTCTTGGGGAATAGACAGCGTGAGGGGAATGAAAACGATGCGCCTCAAGGGCGGTTATTAAAGGAGGTGAACACAAAAGTCAAGTCAACCGGGGAGCGCCTGGAATCAATCTATCTGTTTACAAGGAACACCTGTGGTGTTATATATGCCTTCCCGGTCGGGTCTACATGAGCGGGAAGTATCGTGGGGAGGCATTGCGAGATATGGCCGAGATCAACGGAAACTATTATTCAGCCGATACCTTAAAATCATATGTGGATAGATTCACCCAGGCCCGGGTTTTTGTGGTGGGTGATATCATTATGGATGAGTTTCTGTGGGGGGATGTATCGCGGATCTCTCCTGAAGCACCGGTTCCTGTGGTCAATGTGAATCGAGAGACCCGGATGCTCGGGGGCGCTGCCAACGTTATACGAAACATGGCCAGTCTCGGGGCCAGACCGGTGCTGTGCGGGGTGGTGGGCAGTGACAGCGCAGGTGAGGAGATTCTGTCAGCGCTTCACCGGATGCGCCTCAGGACGGACGGGGTGATCAGGGAAAGAGAAAGGCCCACGAGCATCAAGACCCGGGTGGTCGCCCACCAACAGCAGGTGGTGCGGTTTGATCGGGAAACCCTGAAGGAAATTGAGGCAGACAGTGCGGATCAACTCCTTGATTTCATAAAACAAAATATGGAAGAAATGGATGCGGTGGTCATCTCTGATTACGGCAAGGGGGTCATTTCCGATCCGATGATGACCGGGCTCAACCGCCTGGTCCGATCGGTTCCCGGTAAATCGGTCATCATTTCTGTTGACCCCAAGATCGGCAATTTCGAGTACTACCAGGGAGTGGACGTGATCACGCCCAACCATCACGAGGCCGGTGTCTACTGCGGGTTTGCTATCACTGATGAGGCCAGTTTAATGCGTGCAGGGACCCGGATGCTCAGCACATTAAACTGCCGTTCCGTGCTGATCACTCAGGGCAGGGAGGGAATGACGCTTTTTGAACAGGGCGGGGAAGTCACCCATATCCCCACGGTGGCAAAGCGGGTCTTTGATGTGACCGGGGCCGGGGATACGGTTATCGGGACCATTTCCCTGGGGCTTGCCACGGGTCTGGATCTGAAATCAGCCGCTATCCTGTCCAATTTTGCCGCCGGCATCGTGGTCGGTGAGGTGGGGACATCAGCGGTGGATGTGGGTGGGTTGAAAAAGGCGATAACCCAATGAGCGACCCTAAGGCGCCGGATGAGGTGAAACTCGTTTCCAGCCTGTTTTCGCCTCGGAAACGATATATCGACCAGGCCGCGGAGCGACTTCGCCAGATGTACGGACCCATAGAGTGGAAGAGCCCGGAGCTTTTTTTTGACCGGACCACCTATTATGCCAGGGAAATGGGATGGCCGCTTCACAGGCGCTTTGTCTCCTTTGAACGGCTGGTACCGCCGGATGGGTTGGTGGAGATAAAGCATACCACCAACCGGATTGAAGCGGAATACGTAGAGCATGGAAAGCGGCGAATCAATATCGATCCCGGGTATGTTTCAGCCGAACGGCTGGTCCTGGCCACGGGTAAGAATTACATCCATCGCATATACCTGGGAAAGGGAATTTATGCGGACCTTACCCTGATATTCAGAAAAGGGTCCTACAGACCCCTGGACTGGACCTACAGGGATTATGCTGATCCTGAAATGGTTCAATACTTTAATGAAATAAGAGCAACCTATATGGAGCAACTCAGAGAGGGGAAAAAGATTGATTAAAAGTATGACCGCTTATGGCCGGGGAGAGGCTCAGTCGGAAGAAACGCATTATGTGTCAGAGATCCGGTCCTTGAACAACCGCTACAGGGATATTATTATCCGGATGCCCAAGCCGCTTCAACCCCTGGAAGAGGAACTGAGATCCCTTGTCGCTTCCAGAATCAGGAGAGGGCGGGTAGAGGTATCCATGACCATGGAAAACGGGGGTATTGCGCCTTCCTTAGAACTTGAGCTGAACGAACCGCTGGTGGATTCGTACATGGAGCTTGCCAGGCAATTATCAAACCGGGCAGGCGTTGCATTGGAGGTCCGGCTGGATACGCTGTTAGCCATGAAAGATGTCATTTCAGTCAAACCGGCCACCGTTGATTTGGATAAAACCCGGTGGGGCTTGGAGGAGGCCTTGAAGCTCAGTCTGAATTCCCTGGATGGAATGAAGATCAGGGAGGGGGGGGTCATAGAGGCCGATTTCTTTCAAAGACTCCAAAAGTTAGCGCAATATGTGGACGAAATTCATAATCGGGCCCCCCACCTGGTTGATGCCTATCGAAAACGGCTTCAGGAAAATGTTCAGCAGATGGCAAACGGAATGTCCGTGGATGAGACCCGGCTCGCTCAGGAGGTGGCCGTTTATGCGGACCGGTCGGATATTACGGAAGAGATCGTACGAATCAAAAGCCATATCAAGCAGTTTGAGACCTATCTCGGGATTGACGATGCAGTGGGCCGGCGGCTTGATTTTTTAATTCAGGAAATGAACCGGGAAGTGAATACCCTCAGCGCAAAGGGATCAGACGCGATGGTCTCCAGGGTTGCGGTGGAAATGAAGGCGGAACTGGAGAAATTGAGAGAACAGGTCCAGAATGTGGAATGAAACCGGATACCCCATCGCCATGACCGTCCGGGCAAACAAAAGATTTGATTTAAACCCAAGACACATGCTGCCATCAGGGGAAAGGAGAGTGCTATATGAGTCCAAAGCTCGTCAATATCGGTTTTGGAAATTCCGTGATCTCCAGACGGGTAATCGCCATTATTTCGCCGGGGGCTGCTCCTACCAAACGCCTTCGCGACGAGGCACGTAACGAGAGACGATTGATCGATGCCACCCAGGGAAGACGCACCCGGTCTGTGCTTATTACAGACAGTAATCACGTGATCCTTTCCGCCATCCAGTCCGAAACCATTGCCCAGCGGTTCAATCCGGAAGGCACCTTGCACATGGAAGACCTTGAGGAATAGTTATGCATGGCCTTTTGTTCGTTATTTCCGCGCCGTCCGGAGGGGGGAAATCGACTATAGTCGGAGCCCTGAGGGAGCGGATCAATGGGCTGGGGTATTCGGTTTCCCATACGAGCCGAGTGCCCAGAACCAACGAAACCGAAGGCGTAGATTATCACTTTGTGGACCGCAACACCTTTAAAAAGATGGTGGATGAGGGGAACTTTGTGGAATGGGCCGAGGTCTATGGGAACCTTTATGGCACATCCGTTTCAAGCCTGAACAATCAGGTGTCCGCGGGCATGGACGTGATTTTGGATGTGGATACGCAGGGGGGCGCCAATATCCGGAAACGATTCAAAGAGAGTATATTGATTTTTTTGGTCCCCCCCTCCCTGAAGGTGCTTGAAGCGCGGTTGCGGGCCAGAGCATCGGAGGAGGAAACCACCCTAAGGACCCGGCTGACACAGGCCGAGAAAGAGATCAGGTATTGTACCGAATATGATTATATCGTGATCAACGATGATCTGGAAAAAGCCCTTTCAGAGGTGGAAACCATCATCCTATCTGCGCATCTGAGGACCGCCCGGCAGCTGCCGGTGGTCAAAAAGATGTTTCATATTTGATCCCTGTTCTGAAACGCCCCCGTCTTTTCCTAATCCTGAACTCGGTCAAAACCGCTTATGGTCCGTGTTCTTTGCAGATCCGCTTATACACCGGCTTGAATTCCTCCCAGATCTCCAGGCCTAAGCGGTTCTGGGTGTCCACGATCTCTTTTAAGATCTCCGCATTGGTCAGCGGGTTGACCACGACTGCTCTTAGTACCACGATACGCTGGGGCCGGTAGCGGGTTGATTCCAGGGTGGTTCTGGATACAAAAGAAGAATCATCCCGTCTGAGGGCCTTGTGGAGCTTGATGTTGAGCCCGTTGATCAGGTGATTCATCTTTCTGATCTGTTGTTCGCTTTGCTTTAGATGTGTTCCGGATTTTAGAAGCCGGGCCTGTTTTTGCAGGGCAGTGATATTCTGCCTTACGGTCTCGGGTATGAACCGGTAGTTGAGTATGAATAATTCGGGTAGATTCAATGTCTCAAAGTTGCCGCACCCATCGATCAGTTTCTGCAGGGTTGTGGTCGATTTTTTGGCCTGCTTTAGAAGAAGTCCGTATCCTTCCCTGCCGATGATCTTTAAGGCCGCCCAGGGCTTGAGGGCGGCAAAGGGGCGTGATCCTTCAATGGTGAATCGTCCGGTATCCACCGAGTTTTTCCTGATGATGTATTGGGAGGAATGGCGAATCAGATTGAGATCCTTTTCGTTCTGCATCAAAATGATGCCCATGGACATGGGGCAGTAAAGGAGTTTATGGGCGTCAATGGAGACCGAATCGGCCTGCTCGATGCCCTTAAAGAGCGGACGATATTCATCCACCAGCATGGCCCCCCCGCCCCAGCAGGCATCCACGTGAAAATGGGCCCCGTTTTCACGGGCGATCTCGGCCAGGGCTTGCAAGTTGTCCACATTGCCGGTTTCAGTGGTGCCGGCAATCCCGATCACGGCGATCAACTTGGTCTTTCCGCTGAATCCCGGCTTATCCAGGGTTTTCAGCTTTCGCTCAAGCCGGTTCAGATCGATGCGGTTGTATGAGTCCACAGGGATACTCAGGATGTTTTCCTCTCCGATACCGAGAAGATTTCCGGCCTTTTTGATGGAATAATGTCCGCGGGCGGAGACCATAATGACCCCCCTCTTATACCCATAATAATCCAGGGCCCGGGCTATTCCCGCGGTCCGAGTGCCTGGAAAGTTTTTCCCGGCCGGAAACGCCTTTTCCCTGGCCACCAAAAGTGCGGTCAAATTGGCGAGGGTTCCGTCCGCCGTGACATTGCCGATGGCCACTTTGGGATTCTGAATATTTTTTTGGTAGTATTGTTCCGGTTTTTCGAAAATGAGCCGATGAAGCCAGGCCACCAGCTCCCGCTCTACAAAACTGGAGGCCTTGGCCGTTTCGATCTTGACCTGGTTCTGGTTCAAGGCGGCCGTGATCATTTCGAGAAGGATCATGAAATAGGGGATGGCACTGATCATGTGACCGATATAATATGGACTACCCACCTTGACCGAATGGGCGATGATTTTGGTCTTGATCTCGCTCAAAACGTCCTTGATGAGGTGGGGGTCATCCGGTATGGCGGTTTTATCAAAGATATGATTGAGCTCGGGAAGGGTAATGCTGCTGTGAATCCCCCCTTTTTCTTTGAAAAAATCATGGATCATCTCCAGAAGTTCGTGCCCGAACTCGATAAATTTGTCCGGGGAGTCAGGCATGATAAAGAGTTTTCTCAGGTATTCCAGGTTTGACTTGACCTTGGGCGCTTGATTCATGAGGGTTTCTTAAGGCTTAGGGGTAGTTCACCTGCCGGGCACTGCCAGCATTTTTTCAACCGCGGACTTGGCCCTGGTTCTGATCTCCGGGGGCACGCTGATCTCGGGTTGCATGGTTTCCAGGGCGGCAAGGATATGGGGCAATCGGGTCTTTTTCATATCCGCACAGATCATGCGCGGATCTGCGGGAATAAATGTCTTGCCTGGATTGGCCTTTTTCAGGGGGTAAAGAATACCGGTCTCCGTACCAATAATGAAAGACGTGTTCTCTGATTGTTGCACATAGGAGAGCATCCCCGAAGTGCTCTTCACGGCATCAGCCAGTTCAAGAACCGAAGGGGGGCATTCCGGATGGGCCACGAATGGGGCGTCGGGATGTTCCTTTTTGACCCGTTCCACCTGTTCCGCCGTAAGATTGTTATGAACCGGGCAGTACCCCTCCCACCAGGTAATGTCCCTCTCGGTGTGATGGGCTGCGTATTGGGCCAGGTTTTTGTCCGGCGTCATGAGGATTCTGGTGTGGGGATCCACGGCGTTGACCACCTGGATTACATTGGCCGATGTGCAGCATATATCGCTTTCGGCCTTGACTTCCGCAGTGGTATTGACATAACTGATCACACAGGCGTCGGGCATTGCTTTCCTTTTTTCCCGCAAGGCCTGGGCGGTGATCATATCCGCCATGGGGCATCCGGCGCCTGCCACCGGGAGGAGAACGGTCTTATCCGGGCATAGAACGGATGCGGTTTCGGCCATGAAATTGACCCCGCAAAAGACGATAACCTTTGCTTGGGTTTGGGCAGCCTTCATGGAAAGCTCAAGGGAATCCCCGGAAAGGTCTGCGATATCTTGGATTTCCGGTCGTTGGTAATTATGAGCCAAGAGGATTCCCCGGCGTTTTTGAAGAAGTGCTCTAATTTGATTCTCTATTCCGCTCTCGGCGTTTTGATGTAATGACGGACTCATTTCCGTTTATCCCCCGTTCAGGTGGTGTTTTTGAATGATCCCTTCTCTCAGCATGTGTGGCGGGTCTGTGGTAATGTCCAGGACCGTTGAGAAAAGGCCGCTCTCTGAAGGACCCCCATCCAGGAGCAGGTCGATCTCTTCTTCGAAGACGTCCGCGATTTCTTCCGGGTGCCGGCATGGCGGGGTGTCTGAGATATTGGCGCTGGTGCCGGTGATGGGCCTTCCGATCTCCCTGGACAAGGCAGTGGCCACGGGGTGGCTGGAAAGACGGACTCCGATTTTTCCCGTTCCTGCGGTCAAAAGGGGTGAGACCTGTGGACCGGCTTTGAATATCAATGTCAGACCCCCGGGCCAGAATCGCTTCATCAATCGCTCCGCCATGGACGGAATAGAATCCACATATTGGTTCAGTGCCTGTATGGAAGGGATCAAGATCAGGACCGGGCGGTCCGCTGCTCTTTGTTTCAGCTGAAACAGTCTCTGAATGGCTGCCTCGTTGGTGGCGTCTGCGGCAATGGCGTAAACGGATTCCGTGGGACAGACCACCAGGCCTCCGGATAAGAGAATCTCTCCGGCCTTTTTTACCGGAAGTTCAAAACCGGCTTGGAGACTGAGTTTCAACAATGCGAGGTCTCTGATTCGTACCAGGAGTCCATTTTTCGGGCGGCCTCTTGGGTAAGTTCACTTCGGTATCTGCGTATGGCCTCTGATACAGCAGGATATTTCAAGGCCAGGATTTCAGCAGCCAGGACCGCGGCGTTTTTTGCACCGCCTTTGCCTACAGAAACCGTGGCTACCGGAATTCCCGGGGGCATCTGTACGGTGGAGAGCAGGGCGTCCATCCCGTTCAGTGGAGATGAATCTATGGGGATCCCGATGACCGGAAGGGTGGTGTGAGCGGCCAGAAATCCGGCGAGATGCGCTGCCCATCCTGCACCGGCAATGAGGACCTCAACACCCCGATCCACGGCGCCGACGGCATATTCCTTGGCCTGCTCCGGGGTCCTGTGTGCGGAAAGTACCTTCACTTCATGGGGCAGGCTTAGTCGATCCAGCAGTGCCGTACACCCCTGCATTACCTCAAAATCAGAGTCACTACCCATGATAACGCCGACCAATGCCTTTTTCGAAGCCATGCATTTCTCCTGCTGAATATGAAAATGGTGGATGAATCAAACCACCTGTCAGGGGCTTAGGGGCCTGCCTTTGCCCTGCCGATCAGGGGATAGACGATCATACCCGCCAGCCAGGCGATGTCCTCTGCCGAAAATATGCCCCCGATGCTCCGGTCAAATAAAATGGTGCCTTCTGGTGGGAATTCATCATCCCCCTGCCACAAAATAAGGGCCACAGGCACCTTGGGCAGGGCCTGAACCCTCACGGAGATATCGCCCTGGTCCAGGGGTTGGGCCGCGTAGACCTCCTGGGCCAGCTTCATCAGTAGTTGGGGCTGTTCCCCAAAGGTGTGGACCATGGGGTTTTTTGCCCTGCGAAGAAAGGCATCCAAGTAAAATTTACCGTCAGGGATCTCCTGATAGGCGACCCATTCGTCGGTTACGGCGGCCCCGGTGACTCCGTTGAGATAATGAAGGATCAGGACCTGTTCCTGAAGGGTCGGTTCTTCTCCGGACGTCTCGAATCTCATGTGAAACCCGGGACCGTTCAGCAGGACCCTCTTTTGCAGGAAGGGCAGAGAAAGAAGGGCGCTGTCATCGCCCCTTTGTTCAATGAAGGCGCCGCTATGGGTTGCAATTTCTTGTGTATCCCGCATTGACAGCTTTTGCTTACCGAGTTCCACCGCCTTTTTATAATCATCAATTCTTGCCACGCCCGTTCTCCCCTTTTGGTCAAAAGATAATGGTCCTTATATTGGCCCTAAGCTTAAAAAATGCTATGTCGTGTGTTATACTGATTCGTCAATGGTAATGGCAAGTCCGGAGTTCGTCAAGTGATTGTGTGGGAGTTGCCGTATAAACCAGGGGAATCCAATGGCACGGAAAAAGAAGAAACGGGGTCGCTTGAAGCGGCAGGGGCCCATAAAAAACCCGGCGGGCCTGTTCAATCCTGCCCTGGACAGATCTGTCTCCCTGGGGTTGAAAGAGAACGCCCAGTCCGAGGGGGGGAAATCAAACCAGGATCAGGGGGTTCAAAAGCCCTCCTGTTCAGAAGATGATTGTTTTATTGAGGCCATGGGGGATGTAGTCCCCTTATCCGGGGAGCGGGGGAGGGTGGTTAGAACCCCCCGCCGGGATTTGAGACCGCCCTATCCACCCAGAAACGGAGACCTGGAGGTCATGACCCATCTTTCGGATTTGGTGAGCGGGGCCGCTGAAATGGACATCACCTTCAGTGACGAATATATGGAGGGCGCTATCCCGGGCATGGACCGGAAGCTGATGGAAAAGCTGAGAAATGGCCAATTCCCGATCCAGGACCATGTGGATCTTCATGGGCTGACCCAGAAAGAGGCGGAAGTGGGTGTCCGGGATTTCCTTTTAGACTGTTATCGCCATGGACTGAGGTGTGTGCTGGTGGTGCATGGCAGAGGCCTCAACTCTGAAAACCATATTCCGGTCCTGAAAACCAGGGTCCCGGTCTGGTTGAGCCGGGGGCCGGTGAAAAAAATCATTCTGGCCTTTTCCACTGCAAAGGCTTATGATGGCGGAACCGGGGCCATTTATGTCCTTTTGAGGCGGAGCGGAAAGGCCCTGTAAGCAGCGGCGTCGGGAGCGTGTTTTTGTGCAGAGCATCATGTGTGGGCGGCAGTTGAGCAAGGTCGGAAAGGAATCACGGGACAACCCATGAAATTAGGAATCATCGGCCTGTCACAGTCGGGAAAATCAACCGTTTTTGCCGCACTGACCGGTGCTCGAGGAGAGAAGGGGGGGGCGGCCGGCTTCCAGAAGGGCGCCAGGCTGGCCACCATTACGGTTGCCGATGATCGAATCGATTTTTTGGCCGACCTGTATGCCCCTGAAAAGACCACCTATACCAAAATTGAATACCTCCTCCCTTCTCAAGTCAGCAAAGGC